>NZ_MBEM01000207.1:0-141491 GCF_001954045.1 Mycobacterium sp. SP-6446
TTCGGGCCCGAACGCATTGAGGGTCACCACGACGAGCACGCAATCTCCGGTGGCCGGGTCGAACTTGCTGTAGGCCATCAACGCGTCGTTGTCCACACCGTGGAAGTGGATAGTGCGCAACTGCTGCAGCGCGGGATGCAGCCGGCGAATCGCGTTGAGCTGCTTGATGAGCGGCTCGAGTGATTTGCCTTCGGCGAGCGCGCCCGCGTAGTCGCGGGGCCGCAGTTCGTATTTCTCCGAATTCAGATACTCCTCGCTGCCTTCCCGCACCGCGCGGTGCTCGAACAGCTCGTAACCGGAGTACATGCCCCACGCCGGGCTCATGGTCGCCGCCAGTACCGCGCGGATCGCGAACATGCCGGGGCCGTTGTGCTGCAGGATGGCGTGCAGGATGTCGGGGGTGTTGACGAACAGGTTCGGCCGGCGGAAGTCGGCGAGCGCGGCGATGTCGTTGCCGAATTCGGTGAGTTCCCATTTCGCGGTGCGCCAGGTGAAGTAGCTGTAGGACTGCGTGAAGCCCAGCTTGGCCAGCCCGTACTGGCGGGCCGGCGGGGTGAAAGCCTCCGAGAGGAACAGCACGTCAGGGTCGGCGTCCTTGACCTGACCGATCAGCCATGCCCAGAAGTCGGGCGGCTTGGTGTGCGGGTTGTCGACTCGAAAGAACTTGACGCCGTGGTCGATCCAGTGCCGGACGACGCGCAGCACTTCGTCGTAGAGGCCGACGGGATCGTTGTCGAAGTTGAGCGGATAGATGTCCTGGTACTTCTTCGGGGGGTTCTCCGCGTAGGCGATGGTGCCGTCCGGCAATTCGGTGAACCACTGCCGATGATCGCGGGCCCACGGGTGGTCCGGCGCGCATTGCAGCGCCAGATCCAACGCCACCTCCATGCCGAGATCGCGTGCGGCGGCGACGAAATCGTCGAAGTCGTCGATCGTGCCCAACTGGGGGTGAATGGCATCGTGGCCACCCTCGTCGCTGCCGATCGCCCATGGCGATCCCACGTCGCCGCGAGCGGCGGTCGGGGAGTTGTTGCGGCCCTTGCGATGTACCTTGCCGATCGGATGGATCGGCGGCAGGTAGACGACGTCGAAACCCATCTCGGCGATGCGGGGCAGCTCCGCGGCCGCCGTGGCGAAGGTGCCGTGCACCGGTTTGCCGGCGGCGTCCCACCCGCCGGTCGAGCGCGGAAACATCTCGTACCACGAGCCGAAGCGCGCCAGCGGCCGATCCACCCAGATCCCGAACTGCTCGCCCCGGGTGACGATGTCGCGCAACGGATAGTTGGTCAAAAGTTCATCGATCTCGGGCGACAGCGCGAGCGCCGTGCGCGTCACCGGGTCCCCGCGGGTCCGCAACGCCTTGGCGGCCGCCAGTAGGGGATCGCGCACCGCGCGCGGCACCCCGGTCGCGGCGCGCTCGAACAGCGCGGCACCGATCAATAGATCGTTGGACAGTTCGAGCTCGCCCTGGCCGGCATCCAGCTTGGCGACGAGTCCGTGCCGCCAGGTGTGGATCGGGTCTCCCCACCCGTCGACGCGGAACGTCCAGAGGCCCACTCGGTCGGGGGTGAATTGGCCGTGGAAAACGTACGGCTCCTGGCCCATCGTCATCCGAAGCTGCAGCGGCTTGACCCGTTCGGTCGCCTTGGCCCCTAAGTCTCGGCGCGCCGACACCGGCCGTTCCGGGGCCTGGACCGCCTTGATCCGGCGGGTCTCCGCTACCTGCGGATAGCGCGGCCCAAGGTATCGCACCACGAGGGTCGCCGCGACGGCCTCGTGGCCCTCACGCCACACCGTCGCACTGACCGGGACCATCTCACCGACCACGGCTTTGGCGGGGTAGGCGCCGCATGAAACGACGGGCTGGACGTTATCGATCTCGACACGACCGGGCACCACCACTCCGTTCCGATTGTGTGCGGCCAGACCGCGGAGTGCTGCGTCGCGGAATGCCTATCGTCGAAAAACTCTCTCCAGTGGGGATGGTTCTCTGCTCGGGAAGCATCTTTGCTGCCCAATAACTACCCGATACCCACCCTAGTGTCCGGCCACACACATGGGTCAAAAGCGGTGGCTGAGCTCGCCGTGCATGCGGGCGATTCCTCAGTAAGGTAGAGACGCGTGAAAGCCCTCCGCCGCTTTACCGTCCGTGCTCACCTACCCGAGCGCCTCGCCGCGCTGGACCAGCTGTCGAACAACCTGCGGTGGTCGTGGGACAAGCCGACGCAGGATCTCTTCGCCACCATCGAGCCGACGTTGTGGGAGCGTTGCGGCCGAGACCCGGTTGCGCTGCTGGGCGCCGTGAAGCCGGCCCGGCTTGACGAGTTGGCGCTCGACGAAGGGTTCCTGTCCCGGCTCGATGAACTCGCCGCCGAGCTGAACGACTACCTCAGCCGTCCACTGTGGTATCAGCAACACCAACAGTCCGGGGCCGCGATGCCGGCTGCCGTCGCCTACTTTTCGATGGAGTTCGGCATCGCCGAGGTGCTGCCCAATTACTCCGGCGGCCTGGGCATCCTCGCCGGTGACCACCTGAAGTCGGCCTCGGATCTCGGCGTGCCGCTGATCGCGGTGGGCCTCTACTACCGCTCCGGCTACTTCCGGCAGTCGCTGACGGCGGACGGCTGGCAGAACGAGACCTATCCGTCACTGGACCCGCAGGGCCTCCCGTTGCGGCTGCTGACCGACGCCACCGGTGATCCCGTGCTGGTAGAGCTGAGCCTGCCCGACTCGGCGCAGCTGCGGGCCCGGGTGTGGGTCGCGCAGGTGGGCCGCGTTCCGCTGCTGCTGCTGGATTCCGACGTGCCCGAGAACGAGCACGAACTGCGCAGCGTCACCGATCGCCTATACGGCGGCGATCAGGAGCATCGGATGCGGCAGGAGATCCTGGCGGGTATCGGCGGGGTACGGGCGATCCGCGCGTTCACCGCCATCGAAGGGCTGCCCGCGCCCGAGGTCTTTCACATGAACGAGGGCCACGCGGGATTCCTCGGAGCCGAGCGCATCCGCGAGCTGATCACCGATTCGGGATTGGATTTCGACACCGCGTTGGCCGTCGTGCGATCCAGCACCGTGTTCACCACGCACACGCCGGTGCCCGCCGGCATCGACCGCTTCCCCATCGAGATGGTGCGGCTCTACTTCGACGACCATCTCGACGACGAACCCGATAAGAAGCGCGGCCCGAGCGCGCCCATGTTGCTGCCCGGCGTGCCTACGGCGCGGATCATCGCGCTCGGTGCCGAAGACGACCCGGAGAAGTTCAACATGGCCCACATGGGTCTGCGACTTGCCCAGCGCGCCAACGGTGTCTCGTTGCTGCACGGTCGGGTGAGCCGCGCCATGTTCAACGAGCTTTGGCCCGGATTCGACCCCGGCGAGGTACCCATCGGGTCGATCACCAACGGCGTGCACGCGCGCACCTGGGCGGCGCCGCAGTGGTTGCAGCTGGGCCGCGAGCTGGCGGGGTCGAACTCGTTCAGTGATCCCGGTGTCTGGTTGCGCCTGCAGGAGGTCGACGCCGGTCATCTGTGGTGGATCCGGTCGCAACTACGGGCGCTGTTGGTCCAGGATGTGCGGGCGCGGCTGCGCCGCTCGTGGCTGGAACGTGGTGCCTCGGATGCTGAATTGAGCTGGATCGCAACCGCATTCGATCCCGATGTGCTCACCATCGGGTTCGCCCGGCGGGTGCCGACATACAAACGGCTGACCCTGATGCTGCGCGATCCGGACCGACTCGAACAGTTGTTGCTCGACGAACAACGACCGATTCAGCTGATCGTCGCCGGCAAGTCGCACCCGGCCGACGACGGGGGCAAGGCGTTGATCCAGCAGGTGGTGCGCTTCGCCGACCGGCCCGAGGTGCGCCACCGCATCGCGTTCTTGCCCGACTACGACATGTCGATGGCCCGGCTGTTGTACTGGGGCTGCGACGTCTGGTTGAACAATCCGCTGCGGCCCCTGGAAGCCTGCGGCACCTCGGGCATGAAGAGCGCGCTCAACGGCGGGTTGAACCTGTCCATCCGCGACGGTTGGTGGGACGAATGGTACGACGGCGAAAACGGTTGGGAGATACCGTCTGCCGACGGCCTGACCGACGAGGCCCGACGCGACGACCTGGAGTCCAGCGCGCTCTACAACCTGCTGGAGCAAGCGGTGGCACCGAAGTTCTACGAGCGCGACGAGCATGGGGTGCCGCCGCGGTGGATCGAAATGGTGCGCCACACCCTGCAGACGCTGGGCCCGAAAGTGCTGGCGTCGCGGATGGTGCGCGACTACGTCGAGAACTACTACACGCCGGCCGCGCAGTCATTGCGAAGGACGATCGCGCCGGTCGAGGGCGACGAGAGCGCCGGCGAGTTCGGCGCCGCCCGTGAGCTGGCCGCCTATCGCAGGCGCGCCGAAGAAGCCTGGCCGAAGATCGACATCACCGACGTCGACAGCACCGGCCTGCCGGATACTCCGGTGCTGGGCTCGAAACTGACCCTGACCGCGACCGTGCAACTGGCCGGGCTGGCACCCGACGAGGTCACCGTCCAGGCGTTGGTGGGCAGGGTGGACGCGGGCGACGCATTGCAGGACCCGCTGACAGTCGAGATGTCGTATACCGGCACGGCGGAAGGGGGCAACCAGGTCTTCTCGACCACGATGACGCTGCCGCTTGCCGGCGCGGTCGGATACACGGTGCGGGTGCTGCCCAACCATCCGATGCTGGCCGCCGGCAACGAGCTCGGCCTGGTCACCCTGGCCCGCTAGCCGGTTCGGCCGTGCGCAGCCGCTCGAGCGCCGCGCGGACCTGCGCGGCGTCGGTGGTCTGCCAAAACGGCGGCAGCGAGGCGCGCAGGTATCCGCCGTAGCGGGCGGTGGCCATCCGCGAATCGAGCACCGCGACGACGCCGCGGTCGGTGACACGGCGCAACAGCCGTCCCGACCCCTGCGCGAGCAGCAGCGCCGCGTGGCTGGCGGCGACGGCCATGAAGCCATTGCCGCCGCGCGCGGCGACCGCGCGCTGGCGAGCGCCCAGCAGTGGGTCGTCGGGGCGGGGGAACGGGATGCGGTCGATCATCACCAGCGACAGCGACGGGCCCGGCACGTCGACGCCCTGCCACAGCGACAGCGTGCCGAACAGCGAGGTCTCGGCGTCGGCGCTGAACTGCTCGACGAGCGCGGACGTGCTGTCGTCGCCCTGGCATAGGACCGGGGTCGGCAGCCGTTCGCGCATTGCCTCGGCGGCGGCCCGGGCGGCCCGCATCGATGAGAACAATCCCAGCGTGCGCCCGCCGGCGGCGGTGATGAGGTCGGCGATCTCGGTCAGCTGCTCGGCCGAGCCGGTGCCGTCGCGGCCCGGCGGTGGCAGGTGGGCCGCGACGTAGAGGATGCCCGACTTGGCGTGGTGGAATGGCGATCCGACGTCAAGGCCACGCCAGGGTGGGTACTCGCCGGAGTCCGGTCCGGCCAGCCCCCACGCGGTCGCCATCGCGTCGAAGGATCCGCCAACCGTCAGGGTGGCCGACGTCAACACGGTCGTCGCCCGCGCGAACACCCGATCGCGCAGCAACGCGGCGACCGACAGCGGCGCCACCCGCAGCACCGGCCGCGGGGAACCGCGATTGTCCTCATGATCCAGCCAGACCACGTCCGTGCGATCGGGGATCGCCGGCGCGAAGGAGGCCAGGACGCGCGACGCCGTATCGGATATTTCGCTCAGCGCCGCAACCGCTTCGGCGCGCGCCGCGGCGGCCTTGGCGTCGCTGGTGGTGTCGATCGCCGACCGTGCCGAACTGGCGCCGTCGCGCAGCGCGGCCAGATAGGTCGCCATCTCGTCGTCCAGACGGTCGATGCGGCCCGGTGTTGCATCGTGGATCGCGGCCCCGAAGTTGGCCGATGCCGCCTCCAGCCGCTGGGTTATCTCGGGCTCCACCAGCCGGGCAATCCGCCGGGATGCAACGCCGAGCGTGGCCGGCGTCAGCTCCGCGGTGGCCACCGACGTCACCCGGTCGACCAGCTCGTGCGCCTCGTCGACCACCAACAGCGCGTGCTCGGGCAGCACCGCCGATTCGGCAACGGCATCAATGGCCAGCAGGGCGTGGTTGGTGACGACGACGTCGGCGCGGCCGGCCGTCGCGCGCGCCCGTTCCGAAAAGCACTCGGTGCCGAACGGGCAGCGGGCCACGCCGAGGCATTCCCGCGCGGAAACGCTGACCTGCGACCAGGATCGTTCCGGCACACCGGGTTTGAGGTCGTCGCGGTCGCCGGTGTCGGTCGTCGAGGCCCACGCGGTGAGCCGCTGCACGTCGCGGCCCAGCGCGGTGACCGCCATCGCGTCGAAGAGCTCGTCCTGCGGCCGCTCGGCATCGGCATCGGCATCGGTGTCGGCCGCGCTGCCGTTATGAATCTTGTTGAGACACAGGTAGTTCCGTCGTCCCTTGAGCAACGCGAATCGCGGTCGGCGGGGCAGCGAGTCGGCGAGCGAGTCGGCCAGCCGCGGCAGGTCGCGATCGACGAGCTGACGCTGCAGGGCAATGGTCGCCGTCGAAACCACGACCGGCGCATCCTCGCTGATGGCGCGGACGATCGCGGGAACCAGATACGCCAGCGACTTGCCGGTGCCGGTGCCCGCCTGGACGACGAGGTGCTCGCCGGTTTCGAAGGCATGCGCCACGGCGCCGGCCATTTCCTGCTGGCCTCTGCGTTCGCTGCCGCCGAGGGCGGCCACCGCGGTGGCCAGTAACTCGGGCACGGACGCTTCGGGCATGGCTCAGAAGCCGACCCGCACGGTCGGGATCGCCGGTTCGCCGTGGGCCAGTTTCAGTCCCTCCCACGGCAGGCTGTGCAGTCCGGACGCCACCAGGTTTCGGGCGGCGGCCAGCGCCCCGGGCCCCGTTTCGGTCACGGCCTCCCCGCCGCGCACCAGCGGGACCGTCAGCACCCGGAACGGCTCGGTGGCTTCCGGCGGACTGCCGGCCGGATACAGCACCTCCTCTGTGATCGTGCCGGTGGGGCGGCAGCGCCGCAGCGCGTCTTTGTGGCCTCCGTCGGATTCCTTGTGGGCGCTGCGCTTGTGGACCGGCATGCCATCCACTTCGACCAACTTGTAGACCATGCTCGCGGTGGGCGCGCCCGAGCCGGTGACCAGTGACGTGCCGACGCCGTAGCTGTCCACCGGCTCGGCACGCAACGCGGCGATGGAGAACTCGTCGAGGTCGCCGGACACCACGATGCTGGTCCGGGTCGCGCCCAGCTGGTCGAGCTGCTCGCGCACTTGGCGCGCCAGCACGCCTAGCTCACCGGAGTCCAGGCGCACCCCGCCCAGCTCGGCGCCGGCGGCGGCCACGGCGTTGGCGACGCCGGTCGTCACGTCATAGGTGTCCACCAGCAGCGTGGTTTGCGCGCCCAGCGCGTCGACCTGGGCACGAAATGCGGCGACTTCGTCGGGCCCGTCGCGCCGGGTGTGCACCATGGTGAAGGCGTGCGCGGCGGTGCCCTCGGTGGGGATCCCGTATCGCCGTTCGGCTTCCAGGTTGGACGTCGCGGTGAACCCGGCGATGTAGGCGGCGCGCGCCGCTGCCACCGCGGCGCGTTCGTGGGTTCGCCGTGATCCCATCTCGATCAGCGGTCGGTCCTGCGCGGCGCTGACCATTCGCGCCGCCGCGGATGCGATCGCGGTGTCGTGGTTGAAGATCGACAGCGCCAGGGTTTCGAGCACCACGCATTCGGCGAAGCTGCCGCTCACGGATAACACCGGCGAACCGGGGAAGTACAGCTCGCCTTCGGCGTAGCCGTCGATATCGCCACCGAAGCGGAAATCGCGGAGGTAGCGCAGCGTGTCGGCGTCCAGGAATTGCGCCAGCAGCTGACACGCGTCGTCGTCAAACCTGAACTGCGGCAACACTTCCAGCAGCCGGCCGGTGCCGGCGACCACACCGTAGCGGCGACCCTCGGGCAGGCGGCGGGCGAACAGTTCGAACGTGGTCTGGCGATGCGCGGTGCCGTCGCGCAGCGCCGCGGCCAGCATGGTCAACTCGTATTTGTCGGTTAGCAGCCCAGCGAGGGCCGGGTCGTTCATTCCGTAAAGGTAACGGCTGGCTGCGGGGGAGCCGTCTCTCGGTATCCTGGAGGCCATGGTTGTTGCGTCAGCACCCACCAAGCCTGGCACTACCGGACAACGCGAGTCCGCTCCGGTCCACGTCACGGCCAGTCCCTGGGTCACCATCGTGTGGGACGACCCGGTCAACCTGATGACCTACGTGACGTATGTTTTCCAGAAGTTGTTCGGCTACAGCGAGCCGCACGCCACCAAACTGATGCTGCAGGTGCACAACGAAGGCAAGGCGGTGGTGTCCGCGGGTAGCCGGGAGTCCATGGAAGTCGACGTGTCCAAACTGCACGCCGCCGGGTTGTGGGCGACGATGCAGCAGGACCGCTGAGATTCGAGGGCACCCGGGATTCCGCGTGCGCAAATGGAAGCGCGTCGAGACCGCAAACGGTCCCCGTTTTCGGTCCGCCTTGGCTCCGCATGAGGCGGACCTGCTCAAGAACCTCGTCACCGCGATGATCGGTTTGCTCGACGAGCGCGAATCTTCCTCGCCAGCAGACGAACTCGAGGAGATCACCGGTATCAAGACCGGAAACTCCGAACCGCCGCGGGAGTCGACGCTGCGGCGGCTGCTGCCCGATTTCTACAAATCCGACGAGGACGACCCCGCGCCCGATACGTCCGAAGGTCTCAACGCCGCGCTGCGCAGCCTGCACGAGCCGGAGATAATCAACGCCAAACGTGTTGCCGCACAGGAGTTGTTGGACACGCTGCCGGCCGAAGGCGGCCGGTTCGAACTGACCGAGGACGGCGCCAACGCGTGGATCGCGGCAGTCAACGACATTCGGCTGACGCTGGGCGTCCTGCTCGAAATCGGGCCCCAGGGCCCGGACCGCCTGCCATCGGATCATCCGTTGGCCGCGCATTACGACGTGTATCAGTGGCTGACCGTCTTGCAGGAATACCTGGTCCTGGTGCTGATGGGGCGGCCGGCCGGATGAACTCCGTCACCGACGTCGGGGGAATCCGCGTCGGTCATTACCAGCGACTGGACCCCGACGCGTCCATGGGCGCCGGTTGGGCATGCGGGGTGAGCGTCCTGTTGACCCCACCCGGGACGGTCGGCGGCGTTGATTGCCGCGGTGGCGCGCCCGGCACCCGCGAGACCGATCTGCTGGATCCGGTCAACACCGTGCGGTTCGTCGACGCGGTGTTGCTCGCCGGTGGCAGCGCCTACGGCCTGGCCGCCGCCGACGGCGTCATGCGCTGGCTGGAGGAGCACGAGCGCGGTGTGGCGATGGAGGGCGGCGTGGTGCCTATCGTGCCGTCGGCGGTGATCTTCGACCTGCCGGTCGGGGGCTGGGATCGCCGGCCGGACGCGGACTTCGGCTATCAAGCGGCGCTTGCCGCGAGCGATGAAGGGGTGCTCGTCGGGACGGTCGGCGCCGGGGTCGGGGCCCGCGCCGGTGTGCTCAAGGGCGGCATCGGGACCGCCTCGACGACGCTGCCGTCCGGCGTGACGGTCGGCGCGCTGGTCGCGGTGAACTCCGCTGGCGACGTCGTCGACCGGGCCACGGGCCTGCCGTGGATGGCGGCCGTGACCGAGGAGTTCGCGCTGCGGCCGCCGCCGGCCGAGCAGATCGACGCGTTCGCCCGGCTGCCGTCGCCGTTGAGCCCGCTGAATACCACGATCGCGGTGGTGGCCACCGACGCTGCGCTGACCCCGGCGGCCTGCCGGCGTGTCGCGATCGCCGCCCACGACGGTCTGGCCCGCACCATCCGGCCGGCACACACACCGCTGGACGGCGACACCGTGTTCGCACTGGCCACCGGGGCCATCGAGGTGGCGCCGGCGGTCGGCTCGAAACCACCGCCCGCCGCATTTTCTCCGGAGACCGCGCTGACCACCGAGGTGGGCGCGGCCGCGGCCGACTGCCTGGCGCGGGCCGTGCTGGTCGGGGTCCTGGCCGCGGAGTCGGTGGCCGGAATACCCACCTACCGCGACATGTTGCCCGGAGCGTTCGGCCCGCAGGGGGAAGGGAAAGATTGACGTGCTGGTGATCCGTGCCGACCTGGTGGACGCCATGGTCGCCCACGCGCGTCGCGACCACCCCGACGAGGCGTGCGGGGTGCTGGCCGGCCCGGACGGCGCCGACCGTCCGGAGCGGCATATCGCGATGGTCAACGCCGAACGCTCGCCGACGTTTTATCGCTTCGACGCGCAAGAACAGCTGAAGGTGTGGCGGGCGATGGACGATGCCGACGAGGTCCCGGTCGTCATCTATCACTCGCACACCGCGACCGAGGCCTACCCGAGCCGCACCGATGTGAAGCTTGCCGCCGAGCCGGACGCGCACTACGTGCTGGTGTCCACCCGCGATCCCGACCGCCACGAGCTGCGCAGCTATCGCATCGTCGACGGCGTCGTCACCGAAGAACCTGTCGATATCGTCGAGCAGTACTGAACACAGTTCGAGAAAGGCCCGCATGAGCGTCACCGTGTCCATCCCGACCATCCTCCGGCCGCACACCGGCGGCGAGAAGCGCGTCTCGGCGAGCGGTGACACGCTGGGCGCGATCATCAGCGACCTGGAGGCCAACTACTCCGGCATCTCCGAGCGGCTGATCGATTCCGACAATCCAGGCAAGCTGCACCGCTTCGTGAACATCTACGTCAACGACGAGGACGTGCGCTTCTCCGGCGGCCTGGACACCACGGTCGCCGACGGCGACTCGGTGACCATCCTGCCCGCGGTGGCGGGCGGGTAAGCGGGGCGCATGACGCGTTACGACTCGCTGCTGGCCGCCCTGGGCAACACGCCGCTGGTCGGCCTGTCGCGGCTCTCACCGCGCTGGAACGACGGGCCGGACGGGCCGCATGTGCGGCTGTGGGCCAAGCTCGAGGACCGGAATCCGACCGGCTCGATCAAAGACCGCCCGGCGCTGCGGATGATCGAACAGGCCGAAGAGGACGGGCTACTTGCGCCCGGCGCGACGATCCTCGAGCCCACCAGCGGCAACACCGGTATCTCGCTGGCGATGGCGGCCCGGCTCAAGGGCTACCAGCTGATCTGCGTGATGCCGGAGAACACGTCCGTCGAACGGCGTCAGCTGCTCGAGCTCTACGGCGCGCGGATCATCTTCTCGCCGGCCGAGGGCGGGTCGAACACCGCGGTGGCGACCGCCAAGGAGCTGGCAGCGGCCAACCCGTCGTGGGTGATGCTCTATCAGTACGGCAACCCCGCCAACACCGATTCGCATTACCGCGGCACCGGGCCCGAGTTGCTGGCCGATCTACCTGAGATCACTCACTTCGTCGCCGGCCTGGGCACCACCGGCACGCTGATGGGCACCGGGCGGTTCCTGCGCGAGCGCGTGCCCGACGTCAAGATCGTGGCCGCCGAACCCCGCTACGGCGAGGGCGTGTATGCGCTGCGCAACATCGACGAGGGATTTGTGCCCGAACTCTATGACCCCGACGTACTGACCACCCGCTACTCGGTCGGCACGGCCGACGCGATCCGTCGCACCCGCGAGCTGGTGGACTTCGAAGGAATCTTTGCGGGCATCTCGACCGGAGCGGTGCTGCATGCGGCGCTGGGCATCGCGCGAAAGGCGCTCAACGAGGGAGCGCGCGCCGACATCGCCTTCGTGGTGGCCGACGCCGGCTGGAAGTATCTGTCCACCGGCGCCTATGCCGGTAGCCTGGACGATGCCGAAAACGCTCTGGAAGGGCAGCTATGGGCATGACCGGCCCCGCCGGGAACCGAACACCGGCGAGGGGTTCCAAGAAGCGGCCCGACTGGATGGTGGGCGGTGCCACGATCGTCACGTTCGTGGCTTTGCTGTACGTCATCGAGCTGATCGATCAGCTGATGCACCACTCGCTGGACCGCAACGGCATCAGGCCCCTGGAAGCCGACGGGCTGTGGGGCATCATCTGGGCGCCGTTCCTGCACGCGAGCTGGACGCACCTGTTGGCCAACACCGTGCCGGCGTTGGTGCTCGGCTTCCTGATGACGCTCGCCGGCCTGTCCCGGTTCGTGTGGGCCACCGCGATTGTGTGGATCGTCGGCGGCTTCGGCACCTGGCTGATCGGCAACTGGGGCGGCTGTCGTTTCGAGTCCGACCACATCGGGGCCTCCGGCCTGATCTTCGGCTGGCTAACGTTCTTGCTGGTCTTCGGCATATTCGTGCGCAGATTCTGGGACATCGTCACCGGTTTGGTGGTGCTCTTCGCGTACGGCGGCATCTTGGTCAGCGCCGTGCCGGTGCTCGACAAATGCGGCGGTGTGTCGTGGCAGGGTCATCTGTGTGGTGCGCTGGCCGGAATCCTGGCGGCCTACGTCCTGTCGGGTCCGGAGCGTAAGGCCCGCGCCTCGAGGAAAGCCGGTTCGCGGCGCCCCAAGACATGAGTTCGCCATTAGCGCCCGTCGGGGTCTTCGACTCCGGCGTCGGGGGTCTGACCGTCGCGCGGGCCATCATCGACCAGCTGCCCGACGAGGACATGATCTACGTCGGCGACACCGGCAACGGTCCCTACGGCCCGCTCACCATCCCTGAGGTAAGAGCGCACGCGCTGGCCATCGGCGACGATCTCGTCGACCGCGGCGTCAAGGCCCTGGTGATCGCGTGCAACACGGCGTCCGCGGCGTGCCTGCGGGACGCCCGCGAGCGCTACGACGTGCCGGTCGTCGAGGTGATCCTGCCCGCGGTGCGCCGCGCGGTGACCGCCACCCGCAACGGCCGCATCGGCGTCATCGGCACTCAGGCGACCATCGCCTCGCACGCCTACCAGGATGCGTTCGCCGCCGCCCGCGATACCGAGATCACCGCGGTGGCCTGCCCGCGGTTCGTCGACTTCGTCGAGCGCGGCGTCACCAGCGGGCGCCAGGTGCTCGGGCTGGCCGAGGGCTACCTGGAGCCCTTGCAGCGCGCGCAGGTCGACACCCTGGTGCTGGGATGCACGCACTATCCGCTGCTGTCCGGGCTGATCCAGCTGGCGATGGGCGAGAACGTCACGCTGGTTTCGAGTGCCGAGGAAACCGCCAAGGAAGTGCTGCGGGTGCTCACCGAGCGCGACCTGCTGCGGCCGCATGACGCGGCGCCGGCCACCCGGGTGTTCGAGTCGACCGGCGACCCCGATGCTTTCACCAAACTGGCCGCGCGGTTCCTGGGTCCCGCTGTGACCGGTGTCCAACCCGTACGCCGCTCCCGTATCGACTAGCGCGGCTTAGCTGCGCAAGCGCGCGGGGAGATTCTGATCACACTAATGCGGCAATGTTTTCTCCACGCTGCGATCGGGCATGGCACAGTAGTGTCCGTGCGAATAACCGTGCTCGGCTGCTCGGGCAGCGTGGTCGGTCCGGATTCGCCTGCATCGGGTTATCTGCTTCGGGCTCCGGATACCCCGCCGTTGGTCCTCGACTTCGGCGGGGGTGTCCTCGGCGCGCTACAGCGATATATGGATCCCGGCTCGGTGCATGTGCTCTTATCCCATCTGCACGCCGACCACTGTCTGGACATGCCGGGGTTGTTCGTGTGGCGCCGCTACCACCCGTCGCGCCCGCTCGGCAAGGCTTTGCTGTACGGCCCCAGCGACACATGGTCACGGTTGGGGGCCGCGTCGTCACCCTATGGCGGGGAGATCGACGATTGCTCCGACATCTTCGACGTCCACCACTGGGTCGACGGCGAGCCGGTGACGTTCGGCGCGCTCACCGTGACGCCGCGGGTGGTGGCTCATCCGACCGAGTCCTACGGCTTGCGGGTGACCGATCCCAGCGGCGCCTCGTTCGTCTACAGCGGTGACACGGGTACGTGCGATCAGCTCATCGAGCTGGCCCGCGACGCCGACGTCTTCCTTTGCGAGGCCTCGTGGACGCACGCGCACGATCGTCCACCCGCCCTGCACCTCTCGGGCACCGAGGCCGGCAGGGCCGCGGCACAAGCCGGTGTTCGCGAGCTGCTGCTGACTCACATCCCGCCGTGGACTTCGCGTGAGGACGTGATCAGCGAGGCCAAGGCCGAGTTCGACGGCCCCGTGCATGCGGTGGTATGCGGTGAGACGTTCGATGTCCGCCGCTCTGAGAGGGTCTGAGTCAACCGGTTAGGGTTGGCGTCGTGTCCAAACGAGAAGACGGTCGCCTCGACGACGAGCTTCGCCCCGTGGTCATCACCCGCGGGTTCACCGAAAACCCGGCGGGCTCGGTCCTGATCGAATTCGGTCACACCAAAGTCATGTGCACCGCCAGCGTCACCGAGGGCGTGCCGCGCTGGCGCAAGGGGTCGGGCCTCGGGTGGCTGACCGCGGAGTACGCGATGCTGCCGTCGGCCACGCACACTCGTTCCGATCGTGAATCGGTGCGCGGCCGCCTGTCCGGGCGCACCCAGGAGATCAGCCGGCTGGTCGGCCGGTCGCTGCGGGCCTGCATCGACCTGGCGGCGTTGGGGGAGAACACGATTGCCGTCGACTGCGACGTGTTGCAGGCCGACGGCGGCACCCGCACCGCGGCCATCACGGGTGCCTACGTGGCGCTGGCCGACGCGGTGACTTATCTTTCGGCGGCCGGGAAGCTCTCCGATCCCCGGCCACTGTCGTGCGCCATCGCGGCGGTCTCCGTTGGCGTGGTCGACGGCAGGATTCGGGTGGATCTGCCCTACGAGGAGGACGCGCGCGCCGAAGTCGATATGAATGTCGTGGCGACCGACACCGGCACTCTGGTCGAGGTTCAGGGGACCGGTGAGGGCGCGACGTTTCCGCGTTCGACGCTGGACAAGCTGCTCGACATGGCGCTGGGCGCTTGCGACACCTTGTTCGCGGCGCAGCGGGAGGCATTGGAGCGGCCGTATCCGGGTGTGTTGCCCGAGGGGCCGCCGCCGCCGAAGGCGTTCGGAAGCTGACCCACCTACTGGTCGTCAGCCTGAACTCGGCCTAACTGCCCCGCGGTTTATCACTGCCGACACCGCGGCCAAGACGAGGCCCCTTCCGGTCGGTCATGACTCGTCCTTCCGCAGCTCGAATATTGGGATCGTGCGTGTGGTTTTTGACTGGTAGTTCGCGAAGGCGAACGCGGGTACGGTCTCGTTGATTTTGGGAATGATCGCCTGGCGTTCGGACGAGTCGAGCTCGTGCGCGACGACGGCGAACGAGTCGGTGGCGACTTCAACGCGCGCCCGCGGGTCGGCGCGCAGGTTATGCACCCAGCCCGGGTTGACGTCGGCGCCACCATAACCCGCGACGATCAGCATCTTGCCGTCGATACGGAAGACCACCAGCGGCGCGACGCGCGGCTCGCCGGACTTCGCGCCCTTCGTAGTGAGCAGCAGCAGCTCGTTGCCCTCGAATCGCCCGCCAACCTTGCCGGCGTTGGTGCGAAACTCGTTGGTGATGTTGTTATTGAGCGCTTTGAGCGTCTCGGTATCGGGTTTTTGGCTCACTCTTGGCGAAGCGACTTCGTCGCGCTGTCTATTCCTTGCCGAGCGTGCTGTCCGCCGTGCCGGCACTGCTGAGCGATTCAGGTCGCCCGACCCACCGGTTCGCAGTCCGTAAGGTGGCGTGGGTATCGGCAACTGTTCAGACGCATGTTTAGGAAAAGATGATGACCCGCCTGCTGGTCGCCAGCCGCAACCCCAAGAAGCTGGCCGAGCTGCGCCGGGTGCTGGACGGCGCCGGACTGTCGGGATTGACGCTGCTGTCGCTGAACGACGTGGAGCCGTTCGACGAAGCGCCCGAAACCGGTGCGACCTTCGAGGACAATGCGTTGGCCAAGGCGCGGGATGCGTTCGCCGCGACCGGTTTTGCGAGTGTGGCCGACGATTCCGGTTTGGAGGTGGCCGCGATGCGCGGGATGCCGGGCGTGCTGTCGGCGCGTTGGTCCGGTAAACATGGCGACGACGCCGCCAACACCGCGTTGCTCCTGGCGCAGCTGCGGGACGTCCCCGACTCGCGGCGAGGCGCGGCGTTCGTGTCGGCCTGCGCGCTGGTGTCGTCATCCGACGAAGTCGTCGTCCGCGGCGAGTGGCCCGGCAGCATCGCCCGCGAGCCGCGCGGCGACGGCGGATTCGGCTACGACCCCGTCTTCATTCCCGAGGGAAGCGACCGCACCGCAGCGCAACTCAGTCCCGCCGAGAAGGATGCGGTCTCGCATCGCGGTCGCGCGCTGGCGTTGTTGGTGCCCGCGCTGCGGGCGCTAGCCGAGCGAACGTGACTGCAGCGTCACGTTCGGCGTCGAGCGTGACAGTAGCGTCACGCTCGAGCCTTAAATCCCGAAGCGTGCCTTGACGTCCTTGGTCTGGAAGTGCTCGACGATGATCCCGAGCAGGGGGATGGTGCCGGACAGCAGCACGCCGATGGTCTTGGCGATCGGCCAGCGGACCTTGACCGCCAGATTGAACGCCGCCAGCACGTAGACGAAATACACCCAGCCGTGCACCACTTCGATCCACCGGATCTCATGGTGGAACACGAGATGCGAGACGATTTCGTAGCACAGCGCGATCAGCCAGACACCCGTCGTCCACGCCATGATCCGGTAACCGAAGAGCGCGGTGCGGATCTTCTCGACGGGGAAGGCCGGCGCACCGGGTGTCTCGGGTGTGGTCATGCGGTTGTCCTGTTCTGCTTTTCGGCGTCGTTCTTGGCGAGGTCTGCCAGATAGGCGTTGTACTCCCGCAGCGCGGGATCGTCGGGTGCTTGCTGTGTGGGCTTGGGCCGCTCGGGTAGTAGGCCGGCGGGTATCTCGGTCATCTCGCCGCCCTTCCGCGGTTCCGGTGGCTCCTCCTCGTAGCGCACGAACTTGCGGTAGGCGTAGACGCAGAACCATGCGAACAGCGGCCACTGCAGCGCATACCCGAGGTTTTGGAAGGTACCTGAGGCGGACTGAAACCTGGTCCACTGCCACCAGCCCAGGGCCAGGCAGCCGCAGGCCGCGACGATCACCAGAATGATCAGCGCGGGCCTGCGACGACGTGTAGTGGACACCCCTTGACGGTACCGCGCGACGGTTCGGGCCCAGGCCAAGGCGATACGATCGCTGGGTCCGCGGGCGTGATGAAATTGGCAAACATGCCGGCTTTAGGTGCCGGTGCTCGTGAGAGCTTGAGGGTTCGAGTCCCTCCGCCCGCACACTTTCTGGTTTCGTCGCGCCTTCCGCGGGTAACCGCGATGAATCGCACCAAAGGAAGACGCCATGGCGACCGGACGCGAGCCCTCCGAAGAAGCCGTCTCCGCGCAAGACGTGGCGGCCGCGGAACGCAGAGTCGCGGAGGCTCGCGGACGCGCCGCCCACGCGGGGCTCTCCGCCGCCCGGAGCATCGAGGAATCGGCGCGCCAGCACGAACGGCTCGCCAGCGTGCAAGACATGTCGGTCGACCGAGGCGTCTCGCACACAGACCTGCACCGCAGGTCCGCGGACCGGCATCGCGAAGCCGCCGCCGAGGACCGCAAGATGGCCGAGACGAAGCGCAGAGAGTCCGAAGCAGACCTGGCAATCGACCCAAACCCGCGCGCGCCGCGCAGTCGCTAGCCCCCTCTCACCAACCCTTGAGTTGACCTTTGGTTAGGCAACCCTTAGTTTGTGAGGGCAACTACTAGCCGAATCGGCGGCGCACGCGCCGCCACAGGAGAGGGCCGCTGATGGGGCGCGGATTGCAGGGTGTGATCTTGCGGGGTTTGGGTGCCCGCGACCACGCCGCAACGGTAATCGAAACCGTCCGCATCGCACCGCATTTCGTGCGGGTGCGGATGGAGTCGCCGACGCTGTTCGAGGACGCGAAGGCTGAACCCGCGGCGTGGTTGCGGTTCTGGTTTCCCGACCCGGACGGGTCAAACACCGAGTTCCAGCGCGCCTACACGATCTCCGAGGCCGACGTCGCGACGGGCCGATTCGCGGTCGACGTCGTGCTGCACGAACCGGCCGGCCCGGCGTCGTTGTGGGCGAGATCCGTCAAACCCGGCACGACGATCGCAGTCATGTGCCTGATGGGCTCGTCGCGTTTCGGCGTTCCCGACGAGGCGCCCACCGGCTACCTACTGATCGGGGATTCGGCATCGATCCCGGGGATGAATGGGATCGTCGAAACCGTCCCAGACGATGTCCCGATCGAGATGTACCTCGAGCGGCACGACGACAACGACGGGCTGATCCCGCTGGCGAAGCACCCTCGGCTGCAAGTGCATTGGGTCGCGCGCCGCGACGAGAGGTCGTTGGCCGAGGCGATCGAGGGCCGCGACTGGTCGGGCTGGTATGTGTGGGCGACGCCCGAGGCCGCCACCCTCAAACACGTCCGGAGGCGGCTGCGTGACGAATTCGGTCTGCGCAAGTCCGCGATACACGCCCAGGCCTACTGGAACGCCGGGCGAGCGATGGGCACCCGCCGTGGAGACAAGACGGACGCCGGCGTCGCCGGAGGCCCCCCAACCGCGGATCCGCGCTGACTGGAGCGGCTCCCGACCGCTGCCCTTGCCGTATGCCTTACAGTTGAGCCGTCCATCGACGGTCTCGGTACGGAGGCGTGCTGCCCATGAGTGCTGTGGTGTCCATTCCGCGGTATCCCGGCGACGTCACGCCCGAGTGGCTGTCGGCCGTGCTTCGCGAACGCCACCCGACTGTCGAAGTGTCGCACGTCGACGTTGTTGCGATCGGCACCGGCCAGACCGGCGCGACCTACCGGGTGACGGCCCGCTACGCGACGGATCCGGGTGATCTGCCGCAGACCTATGTGATCAAGCTGCCGGCCCAGGACGACACCGTGCGCGACCGGGTCGTCATCGGTTATCGCAGCGAGTGCGCGTTCTACTCGTCCGTGGCCGATCGGGTGCAGGTGCCGACGCCGCGGTGCTTCTACTGCGAGATCACGGATGATGCAATGGATTTCGCCTTGCTGCTGGCCGATCAAGCGCCGGCGGTTCAGGGTGACCAGCTCGCCGGCTGCGGTGAACAAGAAGCGCGACTCGCGGCAAACGCGCTGGCCGGCCTGCACGCACCCAGCTGGTGCGACCCGGCCTGGCTGGATTTTCCGGGCATCGCATTTGGGCGCCCGGACGAGGCCGGCGCCGGCGGCATGGGCGAGGTGGCGCGGATGAGCGCCGACATCACTATCGAGAAGCTGGGCGATCGAATGAGTGCGGAAGACCGCGAAACATTCCGCACCGCAATGGGTTTGGTGGAACCGTGGCTGCTGGCCGAGTACGACCGGTTTGCCCTGTTGCACGGGGACTATCGCCTGGACAACATGCTGTTCGATCCGGACCGTACGCGCGTCAGCGTGGTCGACTGGCAGACGCTCGGCGTGGGCCTGCCGGCCAGGGATCTTGCCTACTTCACCGCGACAAGCCTGAATTCGCGACTGCGCGCCAGCATCGAGGGAGAGCTCGTCGCCGACTACCACCGGGCGTTAACGGGTTGCGGGGTCGCCGACTACGACCGCGAAACATGTTGGCGGGACTACCGGCTCGGCGTGCTGCAGGCGCCGCTGATCTCGGGCCTGGGGTTCGCGTTCGCGGCCGCCACCGAGCGCGGCGACGACATGGTGCTGGCGATGCTCAGCCGCGGCTGCCAAGCAATCCGCGACCTCGGGACGCTGGAATTGCTGCGCTGATCTGAGCGCGGCCGGCAATCAGTACTGCGTGGAGCCCTGGTCTACCCGAATCTGCGCCGCGGTGACTTTCCGCGACTCGTCGCTGGCCAGCCAGCACACGGCGTCGGCGATCTCTTCCGGCTCGGCGACCCAGTCAGGCAGAAACGGGGTGAGGACGTGGTTCAGCTGCGGATTGGTTTCCATGGCCTTGCCTATCGCCTCCACCATTTCGATGGATCCCATCGGGGTGTTCACCGGACCCGGATGAACGCTGTTGACCCGGATCGAATGCTTGCCCAATTCGGCGGCGAAGGCGCGGGCCAGCCCGGTGACGGCGTGCTTGCTGGCGGTGTAGTGCACCATGAACGGCTGCATTTTGGCCCCGGCCGCCGAACTGATCAGGATGATCGAGCCACCGCGACCACCCTCGATGATCTTGTCCGCGCCGGCCATCACGGTGTTCCAGGTGCCCAGCACGTTGACGTCCATCACGTCGCGAAAGGATTCGGGCGTGATGTCGTTCCAGGCCTGCGGGGCCGCGATCCCGGCGTTGGCCACGATGATGTCCAGGCGCCCCAGTGCGGCGACCCCGTCGTCGACCGCCTTGCGGAGCCCGTCAAAATCGCGAGTGTCAACGACCGACGTCACAATCCGGCGGCCCGTTTCTTCAACCAGCCGAACCGTTTCTGCGAGGTCCTCCTCGGTCGCCGGCGGGTAGGGAACGCAGGACGGGAGCTTGCCAGCGATGTCGACGGCGATGATGTCGGCACCCTCCTGAGCCATCCGAACGGCGTGCGCCCGCCCTTGCCCGCGCGCGGCCCCGGTGATGAACGCAACCTTGCCTTCGAGTCTGCTTCTCATCGCTGCGCCGCCTTGACAAGGTTCGACCCGATGATCAGCCGCTGAATCTCGCTGGTGCCCTCATAGAGCCGCAGCAGTCGCACGTCGCGGTAGATCCTTTCGACGGGCACGCCATGCATGTAGCCGCTGCCACCGTGAATCTGCACCGCGAGATCCGCTACCTTGCCGGCCATTTCGGTGCAGAACAACTTCGCCGCCGACGGCGCGACCCGGCGGTCGCCGTTGGTGATCCACAGCCGGGCCGCGTCGCGGACCAGCGCCCGACCGGCCAGCACCCCGGTCTGCTGGTCGGCGATCATCGCCTGCACCAACTGGAAGTCTCCGATCGACGTCCCGCCCTGCGTCGCGGTGGCGGCATAGGAAACCGATTCGTCGAGAGCGCGTTGCGCGGCTCCCACCGCGATCGCGGCGATGTGCACGCGGCCGCGCGCCAAAGAGGTCATCGCCGCCCGATAGCCGATGTCTTCGCTGCCGCCGATCAGCGCGTCGGCGCCCAGTCGGACGTCGTCGAAGCTGACATCGGCGGTCCACGCGCCTTCTTGGCCCATCTTGGCGTCCTTGGCGCCGACCTCGACGCCCGCGGCATCCGCGGGAACCAGGAAGACGGCGATCCCCGGGCCTTGGTCGTCGGCCGGGCGGGTGCGCGCGAACACGACGAACAGATTGGCCACGGGCGCGTTGGTGATGAAGCGCTTCTGTCCGGTGATCACCCAACCACCGCCGTCACAAACGGCCTTGGTTCGCAGGCCGGCGGGGTTCGATCCGGCGCCGGGCTCGGTCAGCGCGAAGGAGGCGACGACGTCGCCCGACGCCATTGGCTCGAGCCAGCGCTTCTTCTGCTCGTCGGTGCCGAAGCCGACGAGAACCTGCCCGGCGATGCCGTTGTTGGTGCCGAACATCGACCGCACCGCCAGCGAGGTGTAGCCCAATTCCATTGCCAGCTCGACGTCTTGGACAAGGTTGAGGCCAAGGCCGCCCCACCGCTGAGGAATGGCGTACCCGAACAAACCCATCGTCTTGGCCTGCTCGCGCAGATCGTCGGGCACCCGATCGTCGGTCAGGATCTCCTGCTCGCGCGGGATCACCGCGGTGCGGACGAAGTGACGGGTCGCCTCAAGGATCGCCTGGAAGTCCTCGTCAGAGACTTCGGGCTCTTCGTGGACTCCCGCGACGGTCATGCGCAGACGCTCCTTTCCTCGAATTAGGTACCCCAGCTCCCAGCACAGGATCCTATATGAAATATGATATTCGGAACTCAGGGGTCCCCCTGGGAGCAAGAACGCGATTAAGGATGAGTGGTCTTCAGTGTCGTTGCTCAGCGGTCAGGCCGCGGTGGTCACGGGTGGTGCACAGGGTCTCGGTTTCGCTATCGCGGAGCGATTCGTCGCCGAAGGCGCGCGCGTCGTGCTTGGAGACGTGAATCTCGAGGCGACCGAAACCGCCGCCAAGCAGCTGGGCGGTGACGACGTTGCCCTGGCGGTCCGGTGCGATGTCACTCGAGCGGCCGATGTCGAGGGCCTCATCCAGACCGCGGTCGAGCGCTTCGGCGGCCTCGACATCATGGTCAACAACGCCGGGATCACCCGCGACGCGACGATGCGCAAGATGACCGAAGAACAATTCGATCAGGTCATCGACGTGCACCTCAAAGGGACCTGGAACGGCATCCGCCTGGCGGCAGCGATCATGCGGGAAAACAAGCGCGGCGCGATCATCAACATGTCGTCGGTGTCCGGCAAGGTCGGCATGATCGGCCAGACCAACTACTCCGCGGCCAAGGCCGGGATCGTAGGGATGACCAAGGCCGCCGCGAAGGAACTCGCCTATCTGGGAGTCCGGGTGAACGTCATCGCGCCCGGGTTGATTCGCTCGGCCATGACAGAGGCTATGCCGCAACGCATTTGGGACCAGAAGGAGGCCGAGGTGCCAATGGGCCGGGCGGGGGAGCCCAGCGAGGTCGCCAGCGTCGCCTTGTTCCTGGCCTCCGATCTCTCCTCGTACATGACCGGCACCGTCATGGAAGTCACCGGCGGTCGGCACATCTGAACTCTGCCGCGAAAGGATAGCCATGCGTGAAGCGGTTATTTGTGAGCCGGTACGGACGCCGATCGGCCGTTACGGCGGAATGTTCAAGTCGCAGACCGCGGTCGATCTCGGTGTCGCCGCGCTCAAAGGGCTACTCGAGCGAACCGGTCTTGCACCGGAGGCCGTACACGACGTCATCCTCGGACATTGTTATCCGAGCAGCGAGGCGCCCGCGATCGGGCGAGTGGTGGCATTGGATTCCGGTCTGCCCGTGACGGTTCCCGGCATGCAGGTCGACCGCCGCTGCGGGTCCGGCCTGCAGGCGGTGATCCAAGCGTGTCTGCAGGTGGCCAACGGTGACCACGATCTCGTCATCGCCGGCGGATGCGAAAGCATGAGCAATGTCGCGTTCTATTCCACCGACATGCGGTGGGGTGGGGCGCGCGGGGGTGTCCGGGTGCACGACGGCCTGGCTCGGGGACGCACCACGGCCGGTGGCCGGTACCACCCCGTTCCGGGCGGAATGCTGGAAACCGCCGAGAACCTGCGTCGCCAGTACGGCATTTCGCGCCGGGAGCAAGACGAGCTCGCGGTGCGCTCACACCAGCGTGCGGTGGCGGCGCAGAAGGACGGCGTCTTCGCGGAGGAGATCATTCCTGTCGCGGTCCGCAGTCGGCACGGTGAGGAACTCATCGACACCGATGAGCATCCACGCGCCGACACATCGGTCGAGTCGCTGAGCAAGCTCAAACCCGTTCTGTTGGCCGAAGATCCGGATGCGACGGTCACCGCCGGCAATTCCAGCGGACAGAACGATGCGGCATCGATGTGCGTGGTGACCACGCGCGAGAAGGCCGCAGAATATGGGCTGAGGCCGTTGGTCCGCATGGTGTCGTGGGGACTGGCGGGCGTGGCGCCGAACGTCATGGGCATCGGCCCGGTGCCCGCGACCGACGTTGCGCTCGGCAAGGCGGGCCTGCAACTGTCCGACATCGACGTCATCGAACTCAACGAAGCCTTTGCCGCACAAGCGCTTGCGGTGATGCGCGAATGGAATTTCGGCTCGGCCGACCACGACCGAACCAATGTGCACGGGTCGGGCATCTCACTGGGTCACCCGGTCGGCGCCACCGGCGGCAGGATGCTGGCATCGCTGGCGCGCGAACTGCATCGCCGGGAGGCGCGCTACGGGTTAGAGACCATGTGCATCGGCGGCGGCCAGGGGCTTGCCGCGGTCTTCGAACGGGTCGCTTCGACGTGAGCGAGTTGCCGCTGAGCGGCCTGACCGTGGTCGAGGTGTCCAGCTTCGTCGCCGCACCGCTGTGCGGCATGACGCTGGGCCAGCTTGGCGCGCAGGTGATCCGCATCGATCCGATCGGCGGCGCCTCCGACGTCCAGCGATGGCCGCTGGCGGCGGATGGCACGTCGATCTACTGGACCGGATTGAACAAGGGAAAACGTTCGGCCACCATCGATCTGCGCTCGGCCGAAGGCCAAGAGCTGGTCCAGCGGCTGATCGTCGAGGGCGACGGCATCGTCGTCACCAATGCCGCGGGCTTGTCCTGGCTGAGCCATGATCAGCTGTCCGCCAAGCGTTCCGACGTGATCCACGTGCAGCTCGTCGGGCGTGGCGACGGCTCCACCGGAGTGGACTACACCGTGAACGCCGGTCTCGGATTCCCGCTGGTGACCGGACCCGCCAATCATGCCGGTCCGATCAATCATGTGCTGCCCGCCTGGGATGTGTGCTGCGGCCTGTACGCCGCACTGGCCGTCGTCACCGCCGTCCGGCGCCGCGAGCAGTCCGGGACGGGTGCGCGCGTCAGCCTGGCGCTCGAGGACGTCGCGCTGGCCACCGCGGGAAATCTGGGGCTGCTGACCGAGCCGCAGGTCAACGGGACCCAGCGCCAGCGATTGGGCAATGCCATCTACGGCCAATACGGCCAGGACTTCACCAGCCGTGACGATGTGGCATTCATGGTTGTCACGTTGACCGGCAGGCACTTTCGCGATCTGGTCGATGCGACGGGCACCGGCGCCGCGGTGTCGGCGCTCGCCGGGGCGCTCGGTGTGGACTTCGCCGCCGAAGGGGACCGCTATCGGTACCGTGACGCGCTCTCCGGCCTGTTCGCCACCTGGTTCGCCGAGCACACGGCCGAGGAGATCACCGCGGCATTGTCGAACACCACCGTCCTGTTCGAGCGATACCGCACGTTCGCGGAGGCCGCGGAACACCCCAAAGTGACCGCAAATCCGCTTTTTTCGCGGCTGCATCAACCCGGTGTCGGGGACTATTTCGCCCCCGGCTTGCCGGTGTCGTTCGACGGCACCCATCCCGCCAGCGCGCCCGCGCCCACCCTGGGGCAAGACACCCCCGACCTGCTCGCGCAGCGCCTGGGACTGACCCCGGCCGAAATCGAGCGCTTGACAAGCACCAACACGATAGGGAACGACAGCCCATGACCAGACTCGCGCAAACGCTCGGCCTGACGGAATTTCAGACCGAAATCATCGCTACCGTACGGCAATTCGTCGACAAGGAAGTCATTCCCAACGCGCCGGAACTCGAGCGCGCCGACACCTACCCACAGGAAATCGTCGACCAGATGCGCGAGATGGGTCTGTTCGGACTGATGATTCCGCAGGAGTACGGCGGCCTGGGGGAGTCGCTGCTCACATACGCGCTCTGCGTCGAGGAGCTGGCACGCGGTTGGATGAGCGTGTCCGGGGTGCTCAACACCCACTTCATCGTGGCGTACATGCTGCGTCAGCACGGCACCGACGAGCAGAAGCAACGGTTCCTGCCGCGCATGGCGATCGGCGAATCCCGCGGCGCGTTCTCGATGTCGGAGCCCGAGCTGGGCTCCGACGTGGCCGCGATCCGCACCCGGGCCAAGCGGAATTCCGACGGCACCTACAGCATCGACGGCCAGAAGATGTGGCTGACCAACGGCGCGACGTCGACACTCGTGGCGGTGCTGGTGCGCACCGACGAAGGTTCGGACAAGCCACACCGTAACCTGACCGCGTTTCTTGTCGAGAAACCCGTCGGTTTTGGTGAAGTCGTGCCGGGCCTGACGATTCCCGGCAAGATCGACAAACTCGGCTACAAGGGCATCGAAACCACCGAGCTCATCTTCGACGGCTACCGGGCGAGCGCCGACGACATTCTCGGTGGCACACCGGGGCAGGGATTTTTCCAGATGATGGACGGCATCGAGGTCGGCCGGGTCAACGTGTCGGCACGAGCCTGCGGCATCGGAATCCGCGCCTTCGAACTCGCCGTGCGTTACGCGCAGCAACGCCACACCTTCGGCAAGCCGATCGCCGAGCACCAGGCCATCGCGTTCCAGCTGGCCGAGATGGCGACCAAAGTCGAAGCCGCACACCTGATGATGGTCAACGCGGCGCGGCTGAAGGACTCGGGAGAACGCAACGACGTCGCCGCCGGCATGGCCAAATACCTTGCCAGCGAATACTGTTCGGAGGTCACGCAGCAGAGCTTCCGGATTCACGGCGGCTACGGCTATTCCAAGGAATACGAGATCGAGCGGCTGATGCGCGATGCGCCGTTCCTGCTCATCGGCGAAGGAACCAGCGAGATCCAGAAGTCCATCATCAGCAAGCGATTGCTCGCCGAGTATCAGGTGTGAGGCGATGAGCATTCCGGATTTCGCCGCGCGGCCTCAGCTTTCCGAGGACGTCGCGCGATTCGTCCGTACCCGGATATTCGACGGCACCTACGCCGCGGGATCCTACGTTCGGCTAGACCAGCTTGCCGCGGAACTGGGGATCAGTGTCACCCCGGTGCGTGAGGCGCTGTTCGCTCTGCGCGCCGAGGGCCTCATCGCCCAGCAGCCGCGCCGGGGATTCGTGGTGTTGCCCGTGACCGGGCGCGATGTCGCCGACGTCGCCAACGTGCAGGCTCACGTCGGCGGCGAGCTGGCCGCACGCGCCGCTCTCAACATCACCGACGACCAGTTGCGTGAACTCAAGGAGATCCAAGCGCAGCTCGAAGACGCCTATGCCGGCGACGACCATGAGCGAACCGTTCGTCTCAACCACGAATTCCATCGGGCCATCAACGTTGCCGCGGATTCACCCAAGCTCGCCCAGTTGATGTTGCAGATCACCCGCTACGCCCCGGAATCGGTGTTCCCCAACATCAAAGGGTGGCCGGAACAGTCGATGAAGGACCATCGCCGGATCCTGTCGGCGCTGAAAAAGCGCGACGACAAACTCGCGCGGGCCGCGATGTCAGAACACCTTGCCGCCGGCGCCGTTCCGCTGATCGACCACCTCACCGCCCATGGGGTTGTCGTGGAGGTAAACGGTTCACGGGACTAGCTGTTGTTGTGCGAGCACGGCGGGGCTTACCCTGCCATTGGGGTGGGCAACGGTATGGAGATGAGAAATGCCCCCACTGCTTCGCACGTCGTCCGTGTTCGCCGCATGCATGGTCGCGTTCGCGCCCCCGGCGATCGCCGACCCGCTCGATCCGATCCCAGGCAACGGTGTCTTTGTCGTAGGACCCGACATTGCACCTGGCCTGTACCACACGGGCGGGTCGGGGTCAGCCTTTGGCGTCTGGATCAACAATGTGCCGACGCAGGACTCGATGTGCTCGTGGTTCACGTACAGCACGCCCGATGCGAACAAGGACCATGTACTGCAGACGAACACCTCTATCGGTCCGATGTTCGCCAATATCAACACCTCGGTTAAGGCCTTCGAGTCGCAGAACTGTCAACCCTGGACGCGCGTCCCCTGACTCGTCACCGGCCGGCCTTGTCTCGGAATGTATTGCGATAACTCTGCGGTGCCACCCCGACCAGTCGGCGAAACTGTTCACGGAAATTCGTCGCCGATGCGAAACCGACTCGGCGTGAGACGTTTTCGATGCTGTCGGACGTTCTCTCCAGCAGCTCCTGCGCATGCTTGATCCGAATACCGTTGACCCACTGCATGGGTGTCTGCCCCGTCTCTTGCTTGAAACGCCGATTGATGGTCCTCTCGCTGGTGGACGCCTGCCGCGCGATACCGCGGAGGGTCAGCGGCAGGTGCGCGTTGTTCTCGATCCATGCCAGCAGGCCGTCGAGTTCGGTGTTGGACATGCGGCGGTTGCGGATGATGAATTGCGCTTGCCCGCCGGTGCGATGGAGCGGGGTGACGGCCAAGCGAGCGGCGTCGGCGGCCGCCGCAGAACCGTAGTCGCTTGCAACCATATGCAGGCAGAGGTCTAGGCCTGCTGATGCTCCGGCCGAAGTGAGAATCTGCCCCTCGTCGACGTAGAGGGCATCGGCGTCGAGCCGGACGTTGGGATAAGCGGCAGAGAACAATTCGGCCGCCAGCCAGTGAGTGGTCGCGCGCCTGCCGTCCAAGATGCCCGCGGCCGCCATGGTAAAGGCCCCGCTGCAAATGGAGGCGATTCGAGCTCCGCGGCTGTGGGCCGACTTGAGCGCGATGGCGACGTCGTCGCGAACCGGCGCCGTGACATCGTTGCGGCCAGGCACGACGATGGTGTCGGCGTTGCGGAGTTCTTCCAAGCCGAAGTCGGTGGAGATGCGGATCAGTCCGGCCGCTAAGAGGGGCTCGCAACCGCACACTCGGACCCGGTAGCCGGGAGCGCCGTCCTCGAGCCGGACACGGCCGAATACCTCGATCGCGATGGCGAGGTCGAACGCGATGACGTCCGGCTCCGCCAGGACTGCCACGCGGTGCATGGCTTGGCAATATACCGGTGCATTGTGTCATTCCAGCCACTGGTTCACTGCCGCCGGACCCGTGACGATGGCGGAGTGCATGTGCAAATCGTGCTGTACGACGGGTTCGACCCGCTCGACGTCGTCGGGCCGTTAGAAGTGCTGGCCGCGGGCAGCGACAGCGTCGGGGGCGAGCTGACCGTGACGCTGGTGTCGGCGCAAGGGGCGCGCAGCGTGACCGGGGGAACCCGTGGACTCGCGTTGGCTGCCACCGCCACGCTTGATCCGGACAGCCGCGGGTGTGTCATCGTGCCCGGCGCCAGCGGGCACGTGGCCGGGGACCCGGATGACGGCGTCGAGACCATTCCGGTGGTTTTGGCCCGGGCAAGCCAGACCGAGCTAACGCCGTTGTTGCGGAAGGCTTTCGCCAACCCGGAGGTGACGATGGCGGCGGTGTGCGGGGGATCGGTGGTGATGGCGATGGCGGGCCTGATCGAGGGACGCCACGCTACGACGCATCATTTGGGGTTGGACCTGCTCGAGGCTTGCGCCGTGCACCCGGTGGCGGCTCGGGTCGTCGACGACGGGGATCTGGTCACCGCGGGTGGGGTGACATCGGGGCTGGATTTGGGCCTCTACCTGCTGGACCGGTGGTACGGCCCACGAATTGCGCACGCCGTCGAGGAACTCTTCGAGTACGAGCGCCGGGGCACCGTGTGGCGCCCAAGCGGGCGAGAACCAGTGGAGGCATGAGTTGGGTATCGAAGGCGAATGGGACGTCACGATCAAAACGCCGATCGGCACACTCGCCGTGGAGTATGTGTTCAGGGAGTCTCCTGACGGGCTCGGTGGGACCGCGACCTATAAGTCCGAAACGGTTCCGTTGCACGACATTACGAGCGAGATCGTCGAGGACGGCACCCGGCTGACATGGCGTCAATCGGTGACCAAGCCCATCCGGCTGAATCTAGCCTTCGACGTGGTGGTCGACGGTGAAGTCATGACGGGGCATTCTCGTGCGGGCCGGCTGCCGCGGTCGGCGGTGTCCGGCAGTCGTCGTTAATCGCGCGCCGCGCCGAGCAATGCCCCCCGCAGACGAGGGATGTCGACCTTGCCGGTGCCGCCGCGCGGAACGTCGTCGTCGGATTGCAGAATCAGCCACAGCGTCGGCACTTTGAAGGAGCTCAACAACTTTCGGGCCGACACGCTCAGCTGTTCGGCGGTCAATGCCCCCGCGCACACCACCGCCGCGCCGACCCGCTCACCCGACGGACCGGAGACGTTGGTGACGTACGCGTTCTGGACGCCGTCGATCGTGCGCAGCGCGCGTTCCACCTCGCTCGGATACACGGTCGCGCCGCTGACCTTGAACATGTCGTCGGATCTGCCGTGGTAGAACAGGAACCCGTCTCGATCGAGGTGGCCGAGGTCGCCGGTGGGGTAGAAGCCGTCGGCGGTGAACAGTTCTTCGCGGCTGCGTCGGCAAATGCCGCGCAGTGTGTGCGGTCCCCGAATCTGGATCATGCCAACGGTTCCCGCGGGAACCGGCTCACCGTTGTCACTGTCGACGATGCGAACCTCCATGCCGGCAAAGGGCTTTCCGCAGCTGCCCCACGCCGTCGGCGGCATGTCGGTGTCGGCGGGATAGCCGCAGTAGGGTCCGAACGCCTCCGTCATGCCGAACAGCGTGGCTCGTGCCCCGGGAGCGGCGCGCTGCTCGGGCGACAGCAGTGCTTCCAGGCTGCCGGGCCGCAACGCCGACAGATCGGCGCCATTCGTTTCGGCGTGCCGGGCCAGCGCGTCGGCCTGATCGGGCCAGCCGCGAAACAATGTGACGCGCTCGGTTTCGAGGAGCCGCAGGGTGGTTTCGGGACGCGGGATTTCCTCGGTCACCAGGGTGGCGCCGGCCAGCAGCGCCGACAGGATCCCGCTGCCGAAGCCGCCAACCCAGAAGAACGGCATCGGGAGATACAGGCGCGTGTCGGTGGTGATGCAGCGCGCCGCCAGGCCCGACTCGACCGCGCCCAATGCGTTGCCATGCGAGTGGATGACGCCCTTGGGCGCTCCGCTGCTGCCAGAGGTGAACATGATGACCAGCGGATCGGAAGGGGTGACCGTTTCGGTCATCGCGTCGACGATCCGGCGAGCACCCTCACCGGCCCCGGCGTCGTCAAACCGGTCGGCAGGCCAAACTTCGCGTAGGGCGGGAAGTTCGACCCGCGGCATGGAGCAGACGTCGTCCAGGTAGCGATGGCCGCGGAATTCCTCGACGCTCACCAGGAACTGCACCGAGGCGGCCCGTAGCTGGGCGACCAGTTCGCCGGCTTGCAGCAGCGTGCTCAGCGGAACCAGCACGGCGCCAATGCGGGTCAGGGCGACGGCCACCTGCACCCAGCGCACGGAGTTGGGCATGATGAGCCCGACTCGCGTGCCCTTTCCGACGCCGGCGTCGACGAAGGTCGCGGCCAAATCGCGCGTGGTTGTGTCGAGTTCGAGGTAGCTGATCCTGGTCGCCGGGTCGATCACCATCGGCTTGGCGCCGTGCTGTGTGGCACGCAACCTGACCAGCCGGTCGATGGTGTCAGGCATCGAACAGTTTCCTGAGCCGCTGCGTGTCGACCTTGCCGCTGGACAGCAGCGGTATTTCGGCACGGGTCAGGGCGGCGAATCGCCTCGGAATTTTGTACGCCGACAATTCGGCCTTGAGCCGCTCTCGCAACGCGCCTTCGTCGATATTGGGTTGGACAACGACAGCCGCAACCAACTCCCCCCGCTCGGCGTCCGGTATGCCAACGACGTGCGCCTCGGCGCCGGTGACCTTGGCGATGGCCTTCTCCACCTCGGCCGCCGAGACGTTGGCGCCCGCCGTTTTGATCATTGCGCTGAGCCGGCCGGCGAAATAAAAGAAGCCGTCCGCATCGACGCGCACCAAATCGCCGGTGTGGAACCAGCCGTCGGCGTCGAAGCATTCCTCGCGGCTGCGCTTGTAATACCGCTGCATCACGTACGGCCCGCGGATGCACAGCTCCCCGACTCCCGCGGAATCCGGGTCGACGACCATGGTCTCGAATCCGGGCGCCGGCTTGCCGAACGACCCGCGCCGCGATTCGGGTTGATCGGATTCGTCGCCGCTGATCAATACGACGCTGCCGGCCTCGGTCATGCCCAGCATGTTGTGACGCAGCTCCGGGTCGGCCGGGCGAATATCGGGCGGCATGATCGGGTACAGGTTGCCCCGGCGCATCGAGGACAGATCGCGTTCGGCGAAGCTCGGATGGTTGGTCAGGTGAGCGACCGCCGCGGCAAAACCGTTGGTCATGGTTGGCTTTTCGGCCTCCAGCAGGTCGAGCGTCTCGCCGGCTCCGCTGGCGTCAGAGCCGGCGTTGGAGCACACCAGCGTCGACCCGGCAACCAACGTGGCCAGCAGGCCGAACGCGAACCCGCCGATCCAGAAGAACGGCGAATTGCATAACAGCTTGTCGGCCGCGGTCAAGCCGCGGATCTCGTTGAGGTTTTGCTGATGTTCGAGCAGGGCGGCGTGGGTGTGCACCACTCCTTTGGGAGCGCTAGCCGATCCCGACGTGTAGACGACGGCCAGCGGATCGCAGCCGTCGACATCGTGTTCCATCGCGGCCAGCAGCGCGGGCTCGACGGACGCGGCCAGCCCGCACACGCGCTCGTGCGTGAGCGCAACGTGGCGCAGTTGTGGTGCGGCGGTGACGAACAGGCGTTCGCCCGAATCGAAGCGGGGGTCGGCCAGCGCCCCGGCGATTCGTTCCGCGTAGTGGTGAGAGCGGAACGATTCGGCGCTCAAGAGAATTTCGACGTCGCTGTGGACCAGTTGCTCGCGCAGCTCGCGAGCGGTGACGAAAGTCGAAAACGGGATCACGACGGCGCCGATTCGCGCGGCCGCGAGCATCCCGACGATGAACTCGGGGCCGTTTGGGTAGAGCAGGCCGACATGGGTTCCCTTGCCTGCGCCGAGGGCGATCAGCCCGCGGGCGAGCTCGGCCGACCGCCGATCGGCCTCGGCGTAGGTGATGCGGTCGGAGTCGCAGACCAGAAGCGGGTGGTCACCGCGCGGCTGCGCCTGGGTCCGCAGGATACCGGCGACCGTCAACTCACTGGGCATGGTCTCGCTGCGCGGCGGATTCGTCGAAGAAACGTTGGACCGCACCCAGATCGGCTTTACCCGACGGTGTTCGCGGGATCGTGTCGACGATCGCAATTTCGGTCGGAATCTCGTAGCGGGCCAGTCGCGTTCGCAGATACTCCACCAGCGCGTCGGCGTCGGTGTATTCGGCTTCGCGCAGTTCCACCATGGCGACGGGAGTCTCCCCGAGCCGTTCATCGGGTCGCCCGACCACCGCGGCGCCCGCCACCGCGGGGTGGCCCTCGAGCGCGACGCGCACGTCGTCGGGCATGACCTTGAACCCGCCGCGGATGATCGCTTGATCGGCCCGCCCGACGATCCACACGAAGCCGTCGGCGTCGATTCGCGCCATATCCGTGGTCCGCATCCACGTTGCCGACGGCCCGAGTTGCCCGGGTTTCACCTCGAGCAGGCCCACCCGGTCCGGCTCGAGCGTCTTGCCGTCATCGCCGACCACCCGCAGCTGCGCACCCGGGTTGGCCCGGCCCACGCTGCCACGTTTTGCGCGCCAGAACTTCTGGTAGTCGGTGAGCGTCCAGCCGGCCACTCCTCCGCCGAATTCGGTTGCGGCATAGGAGGTCAACACGGGGATGCCGTATTTGTCGGTGAAGGCGTCGGCGTCGTCGGCTGAGAGCGGAGCCGTGCCGCAGGTGACCGCCCGAATGCTGTCCAGGTCGGCCCGCGGCAGATCGGAGTGCAACACCGTCCGCAATGCCGCCGGTACCAGCGAAACCGCGCGGGGCCGGTGCTTGCGCACCGCTTCGGCCCAGGCGTTGAGTTCGAATCTTTCTAGCAGCACAAACGATCTCGCTTCGGCGATGCATTGCAGAACGCGGAACACACCGCCGATGTGCACCAGCGGCGAATTGACGATCGCGACTCCGCGCCTGAGCTGGGTGGGCGCCGAAGCGTTCTCCGGAGCGGGACCCATCACGCTGCGCGCCAGCATGTCGTAGCTGAGGTCGACTCGCTTGGGAGTGCCGGTGGTTCCGCTGGTCAGCATCCGTACCGCCACGCCGGGTGGGTCGGCGGTGTGCGGCGTCGGTCGCGGCGACCCGCCGGCATCGTCCAACGCGCCCGAGATCGCGACGGTCCGGGTCTCCGGGCTGACCAGCGTCGCCAGGTCGTCGGGTTCGCCGAGGACCAATGGCAGTTGTAGCGCGGCGATATCGGCTCGGGTGCGCTCATCGCCCCGAGATGGGTTGATGGTGACCACAGTTCCGCCGCCCAGCAGCACACCGAGGAATGCCGCGACGTGGGCCGGCCGGTTGCGCAGCAGCATCCCGATCCCGGCCTTGTGGTTGGCGGTGAGGGACGCGACATGCGATGCCGCATCGCCAACTTGACGCCACGACAACCACTGGCCTTCATACTCGATGGCGTGCGAGTCCGGCTGCAGGTCAAGTACTTCCGCGATGCGCTGGCTGAGTGGGTGAGGAGGCATCAGCGGATCTTCGGCTGGCGGGGGCCCTCGCTCTGCTGGGTGGCTAACTCGGCGGTGCCGAGCGGGTTTCCCAGCCGGGTGTAGATCAGCCCCTGCTCCAATGCGGCTCGATACGGCTTGTCCAGCGACTCCCAGATCGCCTTCACGGTGCCCTGGGTCGCCGACGGCGGCTTGGCGGCGATCGCCGCGGCGATGTCACGGGCACGGTCCCACAGCTGGTCGGGAGAGACCACCTCCGATACCAAGCCGATTCGCAGCGCGGTGTCGGCACCGACCCGTTCGTCGTTGCCCATGAGCGCGATCCGCAGCGTCTGACCCAGACCGATGCGCCGCATCAGGCCGATCGGCTCCAACGCGCAGACCAGGCCGGCCGACACGTGTGAATCGAAAAACGTTGCATCCGTTGAGCAGATGACCACGTCGGATTCGTTGAGGAAGTAGAACGCGCCCGCGGTGCACATGCCCTGGACGGCGCATACCACGGGTTTGAACATCTTCTGCCACTTGGGGCTCAGCGCCTCGCCGGGATCTTCGTGGTTCCAGACGTTTTCGGGTTGGCCGTAGGGCGTCTTGATGTCCAGGCCGGCACTGAACGCCCGGTCGCCGGCCGCCCGCAGCACGACCGCGTGCACCGAGTCATCGAGTTTGACCACGCGCCAGGCTTCGGCCATCTCCTCGCACATGGTTCGGTTGAACGCGTTGAGTTGGTCGGGCCGATTCAGTGTGATGGTCGCGACGTGGTCGGAGGGGTCGACGTCGAGCAGGATGGTTTCGAAATTCATCGACACTGCCAATCCGGCTTCCGCTTTTCCACGAAGGCCTTAGGCCCCTCGAGAGAATCCTCGGTGTGCAGGTTGCGTTCGCGGAATGACTCGGCCAGCATTTCGGCTTCGTGCAGCGGCAGGTCCAGGCCTTTGATAATGGCGAGCCGGGTGCCCCGGACCGCCAGTGGCGCATTGGAGTTGACGATGTCCGCGATCTCGTGGGCGCGTTCCAGCAGACGGTCGTGTTCGACGACCTCGCTGATCAGCCCAAGCTCGTATGCCCGCTGTGCGTTCATCCGCTCGTGCTTGCCCATGAGAGCCATGCGCAGGGCAATCGAGCGCGGCAACACCCGCGCCACCCGGACCACCTCACGCCCGGCCACGAGCCCGATGCTGACATGGGGATCGAAGAACGTCGCTTTGTCCGACGCGATGACAATGTCTCCAGTGGTGACCCAATCCAGCCCGGCGCCACAACACAATCCGTTGATCGCCGCGAGCACCGGCTTGGCCATCGTGCGAAACGGCGGTGTGCCCTCCTGCGGTGCCTCCCACTGTTCGTAGGTCGACAAATACGGCCGTTCGTTGATCACCTTGCCGTCGCCCGGAATGGCTTTCACGTCGGCCCCGGTGCAGAAGGCGCGTCCGGTGCCGGTCACGACGAGCAGCCACACCCTCTCGTCGTTCTCGGCCTCGTCGTAGGCGGCCCGCAGCTCGGTGATCATGTGCGGGCTTAGCGCGTTGAGGGCCTCCGGCCGGTTCAGCGTGATGGTGGCCGTGTGCCCGTCGACGTCGTAGTTGATGGTGTCGAACGAGTCAGTAGGCATACCTGCTCCTCATCGGCCGTTGAACTTCGGGGCGCGGCGTTGCCGAAAGGCGTCCAGGCCTTCTTTGAAATCGCTTGTCCGACACGATAGTTCCAGATTGAACAGCTCCTGGGTCAGGGACTGGCTCAGCGTCGCATCCTGGCCGAAGCCCAGCGCTTGCTTGGCCAGCCCGAGTGCGACCGTCGGCCCGCCTGCCAGCCGCCCCACCAATTCCTCGGCGGTGCCGTCGAGTTCGCCTGGCCTTACCGCCTGATGAATCAATCCCCAGTCGGCGGCATCCGTCGCGCTGACTTTCTCGCCGAGCAGCAGCATTCGCCTGGCCCGGGCCAGGCCGACCAGCCGGGGGAGCAGCCAGGTCGAGCCGGAATCAGGGCTGAAGCCACGGTCGACGAACGGCTCCCAGAACACCGCGTCGGTCGCGGCCACGGTGAAGTCGGCGGCCAGCGCCACGTTGCAGCCAAACCCCACCGCCCGTCCCTGCACGCTGCACACCACCGGCAGTTGAATGCTTCCGACGAGCTCGATCACCCGGTGGGCTTCGTGGGGAACGCGCCGCACCAGATCGCCCGTACGCGGGCGTTGCCGATCGTTGGTGGCCACCCAATCGACACCCGCACAGAAGTCGTCTCCGGCGCCCCGAAGGTGAATCGCCCGCAGCGAGTCGTCGGCGGCGGCATCGGTCAACGCCTCGACCAAAGTCCCGATCATCAATTGGGTCAACGAATTACGCCGGGATGGCCGGTCGAGCGTGAGCCGCAAGACCGCGCCGTCTCGGCGCACACTCACCGAACCCTCGGCACCGGCCTTGTCGGCCTCGTGACTCACCGTCGAATCCGGCCTTTCTCCGCCGATACGGTTACCCATACAGTAGGCAATACGATTGATACGCTGTATAAGTTAGCAAGGAAACGCCGCCGACGGAAATATCCCGGGTCTGACCCGGCGAAAAGAGGGAAGCATGGCCTTCGAGCGAGGGCAGGCCGCGCCCGCCTCGGCGGGCACTCACGCTGCCAGGCCGGACGCCAAATTTGGCGAGGCCCCGCTGGCCCAGACCATGGCCGCTGCTGGCGCCATGCGGCGCCTCAGCTCGCTGCTGCTCAGCCTCGAGCACGATCACCCGACGGTCGATGTCATGCTGGCCAAGTTCGCCGAATGGGAAAGCGAGCTGGACGCCGCCGCACCGACGGACTACGCGCCCCGAATCGGTGAGATGGACGACGATCCCCGGCGGGTCTATCTCAATCACGCCACCGACATCGGCGCCTACAACCCGTGCTTTCCGGAGTATGGGTTCGACCGTCTCGACGCCGAGACGGCCGGCGGCCGGGTCGCCTTTCCCGTCGTTTACGAAGGGCCGCCCGGACTGGTGCACGGCGGCTTTCTGGGCGTCTTTTTCGACTGCGTCATACAGCATCACAATTGCGTCACCGGGCTTTCCGGCAAAACGCGATCGCTGCTCGTGACGTTCCGCCGCCCCACGCCGGTCCTGACCGAGCTGCGGTTCGACATCGTTCGCTCGCCGGCCGAACGGGGGATCACGTCGACGGCCCGGCTCCTGCTCGACGACGAAGTGCTGTGCATCGGTGAGGTCAACACGTTGGCCTCGCCGCCGGAGAAACTGACCGGATTCAAATTCGGCAGGCGGCGAAAGGAATCCGACGGATGACTGCCTCGGGCGACCCGGACGATCGTGTACTTTTCGACGTCGATCCGGAGCGGCGAATCGCGACGATCACGCTGAACAATCCCACGCAACGCAACTCCTACGATGCCGCCATGCGCGACGCCGTCGCCCGTTACCTGGATCGCGTGGCCGACGATGACGACCTCACGGTGGTCCTGCTGCGCGGGGCCCACGGCGTCTTCAGCACCGGCGCCGACATGAACAACGCGTACGGCTGGTATGGCAAGGAGGGCGGCCAGGACGATGCGGCGGCCAAGCGCCGTCCCAGCCAGCGCAGGCGACTCACCGTGGACCGCAAGTCATTTGGCTTCTACCACAACTTGCTGGGCTTCCCCAAGGTAACGGTCGGTGAGATCGCCGGCTACGCCCTGGGCGGCGGCTTCGAGATGGCGCTGATGACCGACATCTCCGTCATCGCGCGCGACACCAAGATCGGCATGCCGGCGACGCGCTTCCTCGGGCCCGCGCTCGGCAGCCTGCACATGTTCTTCCACCGGCTGGGACCCGTGCTGGCCCGGCGTCTGCTGCTGACCGGCGACGTAATCGAAGCCGGCGACATCGAGCAGCTCGGAATCTTCACTGACACATGCGATCCCGGCTCCGTCACGGTGCGCGCCCAGTACTGGGCGGAGAAGGCGGCCAAGATGCCGGCGGATGGAGTCGTCATCGCCAAGGAGGCGTTCCGCCTCGTCGAGCAGACCCAGGCGTACCAGGGCGAGGAGGTGGCGAGCTATCTGTTCCACGCCTTCGGCACCAACTTGCAGTTCGGGCCGGACGAATTCAACTTCGTCAAGACCCGCGCACAGCACGGCACCAAGGAAGCATTTCGGCTACGTGATGAGCACTTCCACGTGCCGGAACCCGAAGCGTGATAACCCGATTCGATTGGGCTAGCCGGGGGCTAACGTGCCGCAGCCGCCTTGCTTCGCGCCCGCTGAGCGGGTGACTTGGCCGCCTTGCGTTGCCGCGACGGCGCCGACTTGGCGCCCTTCGCCCCCTTGCCCTCTTCGATCAACCGGTCGGCGTGGTCGAGGATGCAGTTGAGGCCGTATTCGAAATTGGTCTCGTCGGGAGCCCCGATGCGGTGGCCGATTCCGGTGACTTGGGCCAGCAGGGGAGTGGTCCCGGGATCGATGGCGACGGCGTCCTCGATTGCACGCTGTCCGAGGTCCGTCGATTGGTTCTTTTCGTAGAGCCGCTGCAGCACCACCGACCCGCGGACGTGCATCGAAATCGCGGAGTAGGTGTCAAAGGCATCCTCGGGCGTCAGCCCGGCCTCGACCAGGTTGGCGATCGCTTTTTCCATCTCCTGGGCCCCCAGGCGGGCGGCTTTGGGGCTGAGCGCCGCGCGAATCAGAATCAGGTCGCACAGAATTGGGTTGCCCATGAACGTCTTACGCATCAAACGTGCGTGGTTGCGCAATGTCTCGCGCCAGTCGTTCGCTTCGACGTACGGGGTGGCAAACACGTACTTGCTCAAGGCGCGATCGGTCATCGCGTTGAGCAGATCGTCCTTCTTGCGGAAGTACCAGTAGATGCTGGTGACGCCGACGCCGAGGTGTTTGCCGAGCAGCGGCATGCTCAGGTTGTCGATCGATACCTGCTCTGCGAGTTCGAATGCGCCGCTGATGATGTCATCGGGATTGATGGATCCGCGTTCGCGTCGCTGCCGCTTATCGGCGGTTGCCTGCTTTGCCACTACGGGCACCTCCATCAAAATGTATCCTGCGTCTGCGGTCTGGAAGAACCGCGCCACCCGTGCAGGTGAATCTACCGGCAGATCCTTTCCCACCTGCGCATACGCGGGCGTGTCGCTGTTCGCCTTTGACCAGTCAACTCGGCTCTCGTGCGGATTTCCATCTGCTACTGTAATACCTATCGTAGGCTTTTTGGTAAATAAGGCTGGACGGGCGAAGATGGCCGGGCGCAACCCTGTGGGTGAATCTCCCGATGAGCCGCGGATCGCGCCATGGATTTAGGGCTGGCGAACGCCTCGGCGGTGGTCGTCGGCGGTAGCCGCGGCATGGGCCTGGCGACGGCGCGCTGCCTCGCTGAGGAAGGCGCCCGGGTAGCGGTCGTCGGCCGGACCCGAGCGAGCCTCGACAGCGCGGTGGCGGATTTGGCGGGGCGCGGCAGTCCCGATGCCCTCGGGTTCGCCGCCGACATCGGTGACGCCGGCGAGGTCGACAAGGTCTTCGCCGAGCTTGGGCAGCGGTGGAACGGCGAACTCAACGTGCTCATCAATACCGTCGGGCCGGGCGCGCCAGGCACCTTCGAAGTCCTGACCGACGACCAGTGGCGCCAGGCCGTCGAAGACGGCGTAATGGGGATGGTTCGTTGCGTTCGCGCCGCACTTCCGTTGCTGCGCAACGCGCAATGGGCTCGGATCGTCAACTTTTCGGCGCACTCGACGCAGCGACAAAGTGTGATGCTGCCCGCCTATACGGCGGCCAAGTCAATGCTGACCAGCGTCTCGAAAAACCTGTCCCTGTTGCTGGCGAAGGACGAGATTCTGGTCAACGTCGTGTCGCCGGGCAGCATCGCGTCCGAGTCGCTCGTCGGCTGGGCGAATTCGGTCGGCGTCGACGGGAGCGATCCCTATCGCCTGATGGAGGCAATCGGCAAGCACTTCGGGCATCCGGCGCAAATGCCTCGGGCCGGGCTACCCGAAGAAATCGGGCCCGTCGCCGCGTTCCTCGCGTCGCGGCGGAACTCCTACATGACCGGGGCCAACATCAACGTCGACGGTGGTTCCGACTTCACCTGACTTCCAAATCGTTTGGCTCGCATAAGGAGTGGACTATGGCGACGGCTGCCGAGGCTCGTGTTTGGGCGCGAGGGGCGTTGCGGGGAATCGGCGACTCCCTCTATACCCCGTTCTGCGGGACCGACGGTGATGAAATCGACTGGGACGCCTATCGGACGCTGGTGCGCTACTGCGTCGGCGACCTCGGCCACCCGATGTTGTGGTGCACCAGCGGCATCGCCGAGTTCTGGTCGCTGACGCTCGATGAGCGCAGACGTCTGTTAGAGGTGGCGATCGAGGAGGCGCGCAGGCTGAATCCGGATGTCGTCGTGCAGGCCTGCACGGCCGCGATGTCGGCGAAGGACTGTTTGGCGTTGACGCTCCACGCGCAAGAGGTGGGCGCCGACATCGCCTACATCCAAACGCCGATGATGGAGGCCCACGGCGGCGAGGGCGTGTTGAGGTTCTTCAAGTACATCGCCGCGCGCACGGATATCGCGTTGGGAATGTTCAACTCCCCGTCGTCCGGCTACGTGTTGACCCCGGCCGAAAGTGCGCGGATCTACGACGAGGTACCCGCCGTGTGCGCCACCAAGGAGGGCGCCTTCCGGCCGGAGGCGAGCCGGCGGCTGCACGAGTTGGCGCCCGACTTGGCGGTCTGGGAATGCGACCGGACCGTGTACCGCGCGGGGTGGTTGCGTGCCGGCATCGTGTGCCCGGCGCAATTGGGTACGGCCGGCTATCTGTTCGAGACTCCCAAGCGGCGACTGTTTTCCGAGTACTGGGATCTGGTGTGCAACGACAAACTCCTCGAGGCGATGGACTACGGGCGCGAGTCCGGGATGGATCAGTTCGACCTGGACATCGGGTCTTGGTGGACCTGCTACCCGGGGCGATCGGATTACTTCACGCACTGGGGTGGCGCGTTCAAGTACGCCGCCTCTCTGCTGGGTCTGCCGATAGGTGACTATCCGCATTCCCGGCCGCCCCAAGCGGTGTTGCCGCCCGAGGCCAAGGCGCAGATCGAAAAGGCCTATCGCCGGTTGGGGCTCATCGACCAGTAGCTTTCGCGCGAAAACGATTGGCAGCACGTTATTTTCAAAGGCGAAAGGCCCGACCCCCAATGGGCCGGGCCTTCGCCGTACGGTTCGTGCTTAATGTTGTTCGGCCTGCTGGCGCCTCTCCGCAAGCTTGGCCGCGCTGCGGGCGGATTCGGCTTCGGCCTCCTTCTTCGCCGCATTGCGCTGGGCCTGGGCCTTGTCCTGCTGGGCCTTACCCTCGTTGAACAAGTCGTCACGACCGATCACCGCGCCGACGACGACCTTCGCCTTGCCCTTCACGTCTTCCACGACGCCCTTGACGGCTTCCGCCACACCGCTCTTGATGTCAACCATTGCATTCCCTCCCCTCGCTAATGGATGTCTCGTCTTCGTCTTCCCGGTCACGGGGCGGGACAAAACGTGTTCGCGGCGTGTCGCTCGCCACACCCGAGGCGCGAGTGATCCGATCGCCTCCTGAGCGGGGGATTCGCGGCCCCGGTCGACAACCTCCGCGACCCGGAATTCGCTGTTTGGCCTGGGTTTCGTGTGGCCTCGGTGGCAGTTGTGGAATGCGGTACCGATAGGTATACAGTATGGGTACAAAAAGCCCACCGAATCCGGCAGTCAAGTACGAGGGGGTGCCGCGCACGATGTCCGGCAGCGACGGCGCCTCAGACGCCGAAGACGCGGTGTTGTACGAGGCCACCGACAGTGGAATCGCGATCCTCACGTTCAATCGCCCGGAGCGCCTCAACGCCTGGGGCCCCGACCTTGCCGCCGGGTTCTACGCCGCCGTCGACCGCGCCGAACAGGACCCGGACGTCCGGGTGGTCGTGCTGACCGGCCGGGGCAGGGGATTCTGCGCCGGCGCCTATCTGGGCGCGCCCGGTTCGGCGGAAAAAATGGGCGAGACCATGGAGAAGGCGGGTCAGACCGACCTGGCCGACCTGGTCGGCGAACGCCCGCCGCATTTCGTGACCACGCTGCGCAAACCCGTCATCGCCGCGATCAACGGTTCCTGCGTCGGCATCGGTCTCACCCAGGCGCTGATGTGCGACGTCCGATTTGCCGCCGCCGGAGCGAAGTTCGCCGCCGTGTTCGCCCGCCGCGGGCTGATCGCGGAGTTCGGCATCTCCTGGATACTTCCGCGCCTGACCAACTGGGGCGTCGCTCTCGACCTGCTACTGAGCGGGCGCACCTTTCTCGCCGAAGAGGCCGCCCAGCTGGGTCTCGTCAAAGAGGTCGTCGCGCCGGACGACCTGATGAAGCGCGCGCTCGACTACGCCGAGGACATCGCGCGCAATTGCTCGCCGGCGTCGATGGCGGTGATCAAGACGCAGGTATACGGCGACGCGACCCGCGACGTCGTGGAAGCCACTGCTCTTGCCGAGGTGTTGCTGCACGAGGCGATGCCGCGGCCTGACGTCATCGAAGGGATTACCAGCTTCCTCGAGAAGCGCCCGCCGCAGTTTCCCTCGCTCGCGGGTACTGGAAAGGAATCATGATGAGTAGCCTGCGGTACAAGGCGATTGACGTCGACAACCACTACTACGAGCCGCTCGATGCGTTCACCCGCCACCTGGACAAGGCGTTCAAGAGCCGCGGCGTGCAGATGGTCACCCACGGCAAGCGCACTCTGGCCGTGATCGGGGGCCGGGTCAACCATTTCGTTCCCAATCCCACCTTCGACCCAATCATCGTGCCGGGCTGCCTGGACTTGTTGTTCCGCGGCGAGATTCCCGAAGGCGTCGACCCGGCGTCACTGATGAAGGTCGAGCGACTGGCCGAACATCCCGAGTACCAGAACCGTGATGCGCGCATTGAGGTGATGGACACCCAGGACATCGAGACCGTGTTCATGCTGCCGACATTCGGGTGCGGGGTCGAGGAGGCGCTCAAGCACGACATCGAGGCGACGATGGCGTCGGTGCACGCCTTCAACCTGTGGCTGGACGAGGACTGGGGCTTCGACCGGCCCGACCACCGGATCATCGCCGCGCCGATCATCTCGTTGGCCGATCCGGTCCAGGCCCTCGCCGAGTTGGAGTTCGTGTTGGAGCGCGGCGCCAAGCTTGTGTTGGTGCGACCGGCGCCGGTGCCCGGCCTGGTCAAGCCGCGGTCACTGGGTGATCGCAGCCACGATCCGGTATGGGCGCGGCTCGCCGAGGCGGGGGTTCCGGTGGGATTCCACCTGAGCGACAGCGGTTATCTGCACATCGCGGCGGCGTGGGGCGGCAAGTCGACGTTCGAGGGGTTCGGCGCCAAGGACCCGCTGGATAACGTTCTTCTCGACGACCGCGCAATCCACGACACGATGGCCTCGATGATCGTGCACGGCGTGTTCACCCGGCATCCGAAACTCAAGGCGGTCAGCATCGAAAACGGTTCGTACTTCGTCCACCGGCTGGTCAAGCGCCTGAAGAAGGCGGCCAACACGCAGCCCCGTGATTTCCCCGAGGACCCGGTGGAGCAATTGCGCAACAACGTCTGGATCGCCCCCTACTACGAGGACGATTTGCCGGAGTTGGCGCAAGTCATCGGCGTCGACAAGATCCTGTTCGGCTCCGACTGGCCGCATGGCGAAGGCCTCGAATCACCGGTGTCGTTTGTCGAAGAGCTCAAGGATTTCAGCGAAGCGGACATTCGGAAGATCATGCGCGACAACGCCTTAGATCTGCTGGGCGTCAAAGCCCCAGTGGCGGCGTAGGCGGCCAGCCCGGTGAGCGAATGGACCGTCGGGGCGGTGCTCGACGCTATCGCCGAGGTCGTACCCGACCGCCTGATGACCGCCTGCGGTGACCGCCGCAGCACCTTCGCCGACTCGGCAGTTCGAACCAATAGGCTGGCAAATTTCCTCGCCGACAAGGGATTCGGGGTTTACGCGTCGCGCGACACGCTCGAACGATGGGAATGTGGTCAGGACCGGATCGCGCTCATCATGTACAACGACCTGTATCCGGACATGCTGATCGGATGCCTGAAAGCGCGCGTGGTTCCGGTCAACGTCAACCATCACTACTCGGTGCGTGAGATCGGCGACCTGCTCGACTACATCCGTCCCCGGGGCATTATCTATCACCGCTCGCTCGGCGCCCGGTTCGCGGAGGTATTGCCGCCGAACGGCACTGAGTTGTTGATATCCGTGGACGACGGCAGCGGCGCTTCCGAACTGCCGGGGGCCATCTCGCTCGATGACGCGTTGGCCGCCGGGGCCGCCGACCTCGACCTGGCTGGATCGCCAGACGATTTGATCATGATGTGCACCGGCGGAACGACAGGTCGGCCCAAGGGAGTGCTCTGGCGCCAAAGCGACATGTACGTGTCGTCGATGGTGGGTGCCGACCACGACAGCGTCACCGAGATCCACGACAAGGTCCGCTCCGGCGGCCCGCCCTGGTTTGCGGTCTCGCCACTGATGCATGCGGCGGGGATGTGGACGGCGTTCGCGGCGCTCTGTGCGGGCCTGCCCGTGGTGCTCTACGACGATCGCCACAAGCTCGACGTCCGGTCGGTGTGGAAAACCGCCGAGCGGGAAAAGGTGGGCATGATGACCATGGTCGGCGACGCGTACGCCGGCCCGCTGGTCGCCGAACTACGCGCGCACACCTACGATCTGTCGGCGCTGAACGCCATCGGCACCGGCGGCGCGGCCACCAATGCGAAATACAAACGGGCACTGATGGAATGCCTGCCACACATCACCATCATCGAAGGCTACGGATCGTCGGAATCCGGAAACATGGCATTCGGGCACAGCCGCGACGGGCACGCCAGCGAAACCTTCGAACCCAGGGTTGGCGCCACGGTCGTCTCCGCCGACCGCAGCCGGTTCCTGGAGCCCGGTGAGCGGGAAGTCGGGTGGGCCGCGAGGACCGGCCGGATTCCGCTCGGATACTTCAGCGATCCCGATGGCACCCAACGAACCTTCCCGGAAATCGACGGCCAGCGGGTGGTGATCCCGGGCGACCGGGCGTCCCTTGAAAAGGACGGCACCATCCGCCTTTTCGGCCGCGATTCCCTCGTGGTCAACACCGGGGGCGAAAAGGTCTTCGTCGAAGAGGTCGAAGAGGTGCTGCGCGCACATCCGGGCATCGCCGACGCCCTCGTGGTCGGGCGCCCGAGCGAACGGTGGGGCCAGGAAGTCGTCGCGCTCGTCGCCGCACACCCGGGCGCCGACCTCGCCGGAGACGGGCAGGACCTCTACACCTTCTGCACCGCGCAGCTCGCGCATTTCAAGGCGCCCAAGGCATTCATCTTCGTCGAGCAGATTCAGCGGCTCGGCAACGGTAAGCCCAACTATCGCTGGGCCCGAGAGCAAGCCGAACAGAAGGTGTCATGAACACAGGAGCGATCGACTGCCTGATCAATGTGCACTTCGGTGAGACGGATTCCCAGCCCTCCTGGATGCTCAAGGTCCGCGACGACTACTTCAAGGGGCCGGAGTCGATGTTCGCTCCGGTCGACCTGTCCGAGCTGCTCGACGAGATGGACGAGCAGGGCGTGCAGAAGGCGATCCTGATGGACTCGCTCGCCAATCCGTCGACCACCGCGCGCAAGTTCGTCGAAGCCAAGCCGGATCGGTTCGCGCTGGCCATGGGCGGGGTCAACCTGCTGCGTCCGGTCCGGTCACTGCGCGAACTGAGCGCGGTCGTCGGCGACCTGCCGGTCGCGTATGCGGTTGTGGGGCCGAGCTTTTGGGGTGATGGGCAGTACCCGCCCAGCGACGCCGTCTACTATCCGCTCTACGCCAAATGCGCGGAGCTGGACCTGCCGCTGTGCGTCAACACCGGCATCCCGGGCCCGCCGATTCCGGGAGAGGTGCAGCACCCCATGCACCTGGACCGGGTGTGCGTGCGTTTTCCGGAGCTGAAGCTGTGCATGATCCACGGCGCCGACCCGTGGTGGGACGTCGCGATCCGGTTGCTGCTCAAGTACGCCAACCTGCGGTTGATGACGTCGGCATGGTCACCGAAACGGCTACCGGAAAGCCTGCTGCACTACATGCGCACGCGCGGACCCGACAAGGTGATCTATGCGTCCGACTGGCCGGTTCTGCGCATGCGCCGCGTGATACCCGAAGCCCGTGCGCTGGACCTGCCGGCCGAGGTCCTGGACAACTACCTCTACAACAACGCGCAGGAATTCTTCTTCGGACAGGAGCACTGACCATGGACCGCTTCGAACTACGCAGACTGGACTACAGCCTGTCCGACGATCACGTGGATCTGCAGAATGCGTACAGGCAGTTCTTCAAAACGCACTGCCCGATCGAAACGGTGCGCGCCGCAGAGCCTTCCGGCTTCGACAAGAACCTCTGGGAGCGGTTGTGTGCGATGGGCGCGACCACGATGGCGCTGCCCGAATCGTGTGGCGGTGACGGGGCGACGCTGGTCGACCTGACCCTGGTGGCCGAAGAGATAGGCCGGTCGCTGGCGCCGGTTCCGTGGATCGACCATGTCTGCGCGGCCCGGTTGCTGGGACGCCTGGGCGCACTGGGCGCCGATACCGTCGGCGTAACCAATGGAGAACAGCTCGCCGCCCTCGATGCGCGCCTCGACGGCGCGCCGGGGCCGCGCCTGATACCGACCGGATCGATCGCCGACCACACCATCATTCGTGACGGCGATCAGGTGGTACGGCTGACTTTCGACACCCGGCCGGCCACGGTCGACAACATCGGCCGGTTGCCGATGGCGTGGGTGGATCCGGCCGCCGCCGACACCCGCGCGGTCATCGCCGAAGGACCCGACGCGGTCGCGAATTATCAACGGGCCCTGGATGAATGGCGGTTGCTGACCGCGGCGGCCCTGGTCGGCCTGGTCGAGGAAACGATGACCATCGCCGCGGAGTTCGCCAAATCCCGCTACACGCTGGGCGTGCCCATCTCGACGCTGCAGGCGATTTCGCATCCCCTGGCGAACATGGCCATCACCGTCCAGGGCGGACGGAACCTCGCCCGCCGTGCCGCGTGGTTCCTGGACAACGAACCCGACGAACGACCCGAGCTGGCGCCGTCGGCATTCGTGTTCATGGCCGAGGAGGCCGCCAAGGCGGCAACCATGGCAGTGCACATCCAAGGCGGCCTCGGGGTTTCGTCGGAGGCTGCCGCGACGGCGTATCTGGTCCGAGCGAGGGGATGGCCGCTGGCGGGCGGCGACCCGGGTGCCACCGCCCAGCGGGTTGCCGAGATCGTGACCGCCCGAGAATACGCCCCCCAACGGTAGGACAGGAGCAGAAAAGCGATGGATTTCTCCCGGGTTGAGCTGTCCGACGCGGACCAGGCCTTCCTCGACGAGGCGCGGAACTTTCTCGGCACCCACATGACCGAAGAGGTCAGGCGGCGAGACCGCGAGACCGGCGACAACTTCGATGAAGGTCTGCATCTCAAATTCGGTGCCGCGGGCTATTTGGCCAAGGAGTGGAAGCCCGAATCGGAAGGCGGGTTCAGCCGGGTGCATCGGCGCATCTGGGAGCTCGAGAAGCGCCGGGCGCACGTGCCGTGGGTGACGTGGGGGACCACCGCCATGGTGGCGCGCTCGGTGCAGAAGTTCGGATCACCGGAAGTTCGCGACGAGGTGCTGCCCAAGGTCTTCAGCGGCGAGGTTCGGCTGTGCCTGGGCTACACCGAACCCGAAGGCGGCTCCGACGTCGCCACCTGCAAAACCCGGGCGGTGCGGGAGGCCGATGGATCTAGCTGGGTGATCAATGGCTCCAAGATGTTCACCACCGGCGCGCACAACTGCCAGTACGTCTTTCTGATCACCAACACCGACCCCGGCGCGCCGAAACACAAGAGCCTGACCATGTTTCTGGTGCCACTGGATAGCCCGGGCATCGAAATCCAGGGCATCCGCACGGTCGACGGCGACCGGACCAACATCGTCTACTACAGCGACGTCCGCGTTGACGACAAGTATCGGCTCGGCGACGTGAACGCGGGCTGGACGGTGCTGCGGGAGCCACTCAACACCGAGCACGGCGCGGTCGCCGCCGCGCCCGACGGGCTGCAGGACACGTCGATCATGATGCACCAAGCCGGTTCGCTGGCCGAGGCGGTGGACAAGGCCGTGGTGCGCGTGGCGCAGCCCGGCCCCGACGGCCGCCGGCTCGTCGATGACAAGTCGGTCGCGTACCGACTGGGCCGCAGCTTCTCTCGGCTGGAGGCGGCGCTGTCGTCCCCGAACATCTACGGCAGAGTCGCCATCGCGCAAACGATGCGGGAGATCTCCCCGGAGCTGATGGACATCCTCGGAGCGGCGTCGGCCCTGCCATATGGGACCGACGGGGCCGCCGACGACGGCAGCGCGGAATACGCCTACCGGTTCGCTCCCTTGGTCGGAATCTACGGCGGCACGCTAGAGGTGTTCCGAAACATGATCGGCCAGTACGCGCTTGGGCTGGGCAAGCCCGCCTACGCGCCGCCGAAAGTTTCCTGAGGCTGCGCGGCGCCGGTCGTCAATATCGTTGCGGTCCTAAGGCGACGCCGCGGCATTCGTCGCCTGCGCGTCGCTCTTGAAGGCCTCGCGTCGGATCATTTCCCACACCGTGGGCGTGTGCTCGGTTGTAGAGACAACGACCGCCTTCCGCCTTGCCGTCCCGTCTTGGGCAAGTTTGACGAGGTAGTCCGCCAGGTCGATGCGCGCCGTGAATGCGCCTACCGGATCCACTTCTCCAGCAACATAATTGGTAACCTCAGGCAAATCGAACAATCCCGACGGACGCACGATCGTCCAGTCGAGGCCGCTCTCGCGCACCAACGCGTCCATCCGCCGGATGTCGTCGTAGACAGTCTTACCAATTGTGCGGGTGATGATCGGCTCAAAAAGCCGCAGCATCAGGGGCGCTTGGCGGCGGCCTGGCGCAGGGTAGGCGCCGGTGGAGCTCACGACGACGAGCCGATCGACGCCGGTTTCGCGCATCGCATTCACGACGTTGCGGGCGCCCACCGAATACGTGTCGACGGGCTGGCGGGTGAACGGCACACCGAGCGTCGATAGCACGGCGTCGGCGCCGCCGACTATCCCGGCGAGGCCCTCGCGTCGCGCGTCCGCGCCGGCTACCGTCAGCCGCGGATCGGTGATGGGAAAGTCGTCGGGGCGCCGGGTTACGGCAGTCGCTGAGTGACCGGCGTCGAGCACGCGCCGCGTCAGCAGCCTCCCGGTCAATCCATTGGCACCGAAAATCACGATATGCATGAGAACTCCTTCGATAGTTACCGGCGGCCGGTTGCCGCCTTGTGCCGCTGAGGCAGAGCGGGGATCAGGACCGCTGCGGCCACACAGTGCAGCGCGGTCAACATGAGTTGGGTGCCTAGGTTCGCGGTCGTCCGGAAGACCGGCACGATGGATACCACCAGAACGACCAGGCTCAGCGCGATCCACATGCTTCGGGGAGATGAGGCGTAGCGCTCTAGCAGCGCGATCGCGATCCAGCCGGCTATGCCCGCGGCCACGGTGGCGACGATGGTCAGCGCGAGGGTGATTTCCCGGCTGCCGATCGGCGTATCCACTATGTAGTCAACGTGGGCTTTCCGGCCCAACACCCACGCCAGACCGGTTGCCGCGGCGGCGATCGCGACGACGCCGACACGACCGGCGCGCCACCGCACCGCGAGTTGTCCAGTCAAATGCGACATCGCAATTCCTTCCGCCGAGCTGCTTTGCGGGAAGCGATTTTTCCCGCTCGCTACTACGACGAAATGGCCCGCGCGAAAGTTACAGACGATCTGTGGGATGGTGGGCTGGGCGCTGCGTCAGGTCGTCAAAATCGTGGCGGCGGCGGTGCCCGGCGCCCCGTATAGCTGAGCGAACCCGACCTTCGGATTGCCCGGGACCTGCCGGTCACCGGCCTCGTCGCGGAGTTGGCGAACGATTTCATGAATCTGGCGCAATCCGGAGGCGCCGATCGGCTCACCGTTGGCGATCAGCCCACCATCGGTATTGACGGGCATCGCACCGCCGATCTCGGTGGCGCCGTCGGCGAGTAGCTTCTGCTGATCACCGTGCGCGCAGAATCCGCATTCGGCCATGTGGATGATCTCGGCGCCGGCGTCGGTGTCCTGCAGCTGAATCACGTCGACATCGTCGGGCGCCACGCCGGCCCTTTCGAATGCGGCCTGCGCCGCGTAAACGGTCGGCGACACATCCTCGTCGACCGGGGCGAAGGTTGTATTGACCTCGTAAGCGCCGTAGCGGCGGGTGCGCACCTCCGCTGCCCGCAGGTATACCGGTTTGGAGGTGTAGCGGTGTGCGATATCGGCCCTGCACATCACCGCGGCCGCGGCGCCCTCGTCGGGTGCGCAAAACATGTACTGGGTCAATGGGTAGTTGAGGACCGGCGAACTCAGGATCTGGTCCTCGGGAATTGGCTTGCGGCGAAAGGCGTTGGGGTTCAACGCTCCATTGCGGAAGTTCTTGGCGGCGACCTTGGCGAGCGTCTCCTGAGAGATGTTGTGTTCGTGCAAATAGCGGTTCGCCTTCATTCCGAAGAACTTGGTGGTCAGGTACTGCCCGTTCTCGGCATACCATCTCGGCATACCCACCAGCGCAGGGTCTTCGGTGAACGCTCCGCGCGGGTGCTTGTCCAAGCCAACGGCGATGCCGATGTCGTAGTCGCCCAACCGGATCCCATCGGCACACGCCTTGACGGCGCTGGCCGCGGTCGCGCAGGCGTTGAACACATTGGTGAACGGGATGCCGGTCAGACCGACCATGGCGACGATTGCGTCGGGGTTGGCCACCGTCCAGCTGCCACCGGTGGCGAACTGGATGTCCTGCCATGCGACGCCGGCGTCGGCGACGGCGGCAAAAATCGCATCGGCTCCCATTTGCATCGCGGATTTGCCCTCGAACCGACCGAACGGGTGCAGCCCAACACCAATAACGGCAACGTCGTTCATGCGATGGCTCCGGCCTCCTTCAATTCGGCGATGCGATCCCAGTCCATGCCGAGCTCCATCAGAACGATCTCGGTGTGCTCGGAGGCCTGGGGAGCCCGGGTAGTCACCAGCGGCTCGTGGTTGAACTGCACCGGGCCGCGCACGACCTTGAACGGTTCGCCGCCGCTGGCGAGCTCGACCTCGCTGATCATGTCGTTGGCGATGGCCTGCTCGTCGCTGGCCAGATCGATCAGGCTCTGGAACGGTGCCCACTGACCTTTCATCGTTTTCAGGTGCTGGCGCCAGTATTCAAATGGCTTGCCGGCGAAGGCCTTCGCGATCAGTTCGGCGGCGGCGTCGGCGTTCTGTATCAACGGGAGCACGTCCGCGAAGCGGGGATCGTCGGCGGCCTCGGGGATGCCGAGATGCTCGAAGGTGTTGCGGATCAATCCGGTTGGGCTGATGATGCACAGGTTGATGGTGCCGCCGTCGGAGGTTTCGTAGTTGCCCATGAACGGATTGACCGACGGCGCGCCGGAACCCGGCATGAACGTGCGCATGACCTCGCCGGTTTCCATGCCCTGCGTCACGCTCGCCCCCGCCGCCCACCAAGCGGTGCTCAGCAACGACACGTCGAGCTCGAGGGCCTCGCCGGTGCGCTCACGATGCAGCAACGCGGCCGAGATGCCGCCGGCGATGAACATGCCGCCGATGGAATCGCCGAACGCGGGAATGCCCTGTCCCAGTGCGCCGCCCAGCTCCTCGGGCGTCAGCGCGTATCCGATGCCACTGCGCGTCCAGAACGCCGTCCCGTCGTACCCGCCGACGTCACGCTCGGCGCCCTTGTCGCCGTAGGCGGAACCGCGGGCATACACGATGTTGGGGTTCGCCGCGCGGATGTGTTCCACGTCGAATTTGTGCTTCTGCCGCTGCGCGGGCATGTAGTTGGTCAGGAACACGTCGGACGTCTTGGCCAGTTCGTAGATCACTTCCTGGCCGCCCGGGGTGGAAACATCGATCCCGATGCTGCGCTTGCCCCGGTTAGGGTGCTCCATCAACGGGTGCCGGTCCGGATCGACCTGGATGCCGCCCATGTTGAGGAAGCCGCGCTGGGTGTCGCCGCGCACCGGGTGCTCGACTTTGAGGACGTCCGCGCCCCAGTCGGCGAGGATGGCCCCCGCCGCGGGGACGAACGTGAACTGCGCAAGCTCCAGGACCCGAAAGCCCTCCATTACCTTGACCATTCCCGGACCCTACTTCGCGTCGAACGTGACCGGAAGCGCCGTCGGCGAACGGAAGGGTTGACCGCGGATGTGTGGGTCGTCGTCCGCCAGCAGGTTGATGTTGGCCAACCGATTCAGCAGGCATTCGAGGGCGACGCGGGTTTCCAGCCGCGCCAGGTGCAGACCCAGACACGTGTGCTCGCCGGCGGCGAAGGAGATGTGCGGCACATGCTTGCGGAAGATGTCGAACTCCTCCGAACGCTCCCAGCGTTGCTCGTCGCGATTCGCGGAGCCGATGCACACGCCGATCACCGAGCGTGCCGGAATCGCAACGCCTTCCACTTCGGTGTCCTCGGTGGTGAACCGCTGCACGGTGGTCAGCGGCGTCTCGAATCGCAGTCCCTCCTCGATGGCCTGGGGGATCAGTTCGTGGTCGGCTTGCAGCGCGGCGAATTGGTCCGGATGTGTCAGGAGCAGATACAGCAGGTTTCCCGACGACCGGTACGTGGTCTCCAATCCGGCGGGCAGCAGCAGTCGCAGGAAGGAGTAGATGGCTTCGTCGCTGAGCTTTTCGCCGTCGATCTCGGCGGTGACCAGGTCGCCGATGATGTCCTCGGTGGGTTTGGATTTGCGCCGCTCGATCTGCTCGACGAAGTAGTCCTTGAGCGCCGCCGACGCCTCGAAGGCCCGCTCATAGTTGACGTGGTAGCTGATCAACTCCACGGCCCGCTGGTGGAACATTCCCAGGTCTTCGTCGGGCAGGCCGAGCAGCCGGGCGATGACGCGGGTGGGGAACTCGAAGGTGAAATTCCGGACCAGATCCGCCGTTCCGGCGTCGATGAACTCGTCGATCAACGCGTTGCAGACCGGCCGCACGATGGCGGGCTCCCATTGCGCCAGCGCCTTCGACTTGAAAGCGGCGGAGACCAGGTTGCGATGATCGCGATGCTTCTTTCCCTCCATCGCCAGGATGGTGGGCCCAATGAACAGGCCGATCGTTTTGTCGTAGGGCTCGGAGCTGAAGATCCGGCCGTCGCGGAACACCGTGTTGACCGCGTTGAAGGAAACCGCGGAATACTCCCGCTTGGGCATCAGGGATTCCGGTGTCTTCGAGTAGTCCATGACGGTGCCGCGGAAAACGCCGGCCTGCCTGCGCTTATGGGCGAAGAAGGGGTAGGGGTCGCGCAGGCTGACGGTTTCGTCGCCGGTGCCGGCGGCGGCGTGAACGTTGGTCGTCACCTGATCTCCAACATCATGGGCTTGAATGGACGGTCTTCGCGTACGATCGTACTGTAATTATTACAGTAGACAATATGGGCGATGCACTGGACGGCGTGATTCGCGGCTGATCGGAATTAGTGGCGGCACCGTCTACGTCTTCCGTAACATCATTTCTCAGCACTGGTTGGGTCTGGGCCACGCGACCCATTCATCGCTGAAGAAGGTGACCTGATGACGATCGAAATGATCGCTGATGGTTTGGGATTCACCGAAGGGCCCGCCTACCTGCCCGACGGTAGGTTTGCGTTGGTCTCGGTTAGCCACGGCTGCGTTTACATCCTCGACCCAGGCGGGGGTTCAGCGGAAAGGATCGACACTGGCGGCGGGCCCAACGGTCTGTGCGTCGGATCCGAGGGAGTCATCTACGTCGCCCAGAACGGCGGCGATTTTGGCGCCGACGCGAAAGCCGAGCCTGGCGTGCAGGTCATCCGCGACGGCCGCGTCGACACCCTCGCTGATGGCATGGACGCGCCGAACGATCTCGTATTCGGGCCTGATGGCCAACTTTGGGTCACCGACACCCGCGCCGAAATGGAATTCTTTCATCCCGACGAAAGCAAGCCCGGATGGGTGTGGACCGTTGATACCGCCACCGGCGCAAAAGAGTTGGTCCTCGAATCGGGGCCGGTTTGGATCAATGGCCTTGGTTTCAGCCCGGATTCGACCGGACTGTTGGTGACCGCGACGTCCGGCGCGCAACTCCTGCGTTATCCAATGGGAGCGACGGGCTCGCCCGATGGCCACGCAGGTGAGGTGGTATGCACATTTGAGCAGGCATGGCCGGCGGGAATGGCGGTTCGGGCCGACGGAGCATCTTGGGTGGCGTTGACAGCCGGAGACCGGCTCGACCTCGTCGGCGAGACGGGCGAAATCCTGGATGTGGTGGTAATGCCCCATGGGGCGCTTCCGACGAACGTGTGCCTGAGCCCGGTGTCCGCGGACGAATTGCTCGTCACCGCCGCGCATCTCCAGGCGCTATTGAGAATCCGGCTGCCACATCGTGGGTAAGCCAGGCAGGCGGCTGGCTGCTGGCTGAGCTGTCAACCGTTCACCGCCTGCTCTCGCGCCCACCGGTAATCGGCCTTGCCCGACGGGCTGCGCTCGATGACCGGACGGAACACCACCGCCTTGGGAAGTTTGTAGCGAGCCAGGGATTGGGCGGCGTGTGCGACCAGCTCGTCGGCGCTGGCGTCGGCGCCTTCGGCCAGCGCGACCACGGCAACGACCTCCTGCCCCCACCGCTCGCTCGGCCGCCCGGCCACCACCACATCGGCGACCGCGGGATGCGACGCGATCGCGGTCTCGACCTCCTCGACGAAGATCTTCTCGCCCCCGGAATTGATCGTCACCGAATCGCGGCCCAGCAACTCGATGCTGCCGTCGGCGCGGTGGCGGGCCCGGTCGCCGGGGATCGCATAGCGCACGCCGTCGATCACCGGAAATGTCTTCGCGGTCTTCGCCGCGTCGCCCTTGTAACCCAACGGAACATAGCCCCGCTGCGCCAGCCAGCCCATGCCGTCGTGTCCCGGCGGCAGGATCGCGCTCAAGTCCTCGGCCGCCACGAAGGTGTCTGGTCCGGCGTTGAAGGTTCCGGTCGACACCGCCCCCGACGACGACAGGTGGTGCATCTGCGCACCGGTCTCCGACGATCCGACGCCATCGACGACGACGGCGTTGGGCAGCGCTTCGATCAAGCGCTGCTTGACGTACGGGGTGAGCAACGCGCCGCCGTTGGCGACCACGCCTAACGACGACACGTCGGCTGTGCCCTTCTCGATGGCGGCAAGCAGCGGCCGCGCCATCGCGTCGCCCACAACGGTCACCACGGGCAGTCGTTCCCGCTCGATCGTGCGCACCACTTCGTCGGCGTCCAAATGGTCGACGACGGAAGGGAAGACGACGGATTGCCCGGTCGTGATCGCCATCATCACGCTCCACTGGGCCGCACCGTGGATCAGCGGGGGCAGGATCATCAACTTTGTGCCGGGGCCCGCGGCCACCCCCGCCGTGATCTCGTCGATGGAGCCGAAGGGCTCCCCGGTCATCAGACTGCGCCCGCCGAACGACGTCATGAAGATGTCATGCTGGCGCCACAGCACACCCTTCGGCATCCCCGTGGTGCCACCGGTGTACAGGACGTACAAGTCGTCGGGCGAATGCCGCACCGGTGGCGGCGCGGGCGAACTCGAGGCGACGACGGTCTCGTAATCCACTGCGCCGTAGACCAAGTCGTTGCCTGAGTCGTCGGCGATCTGAATCAGCACGCGTAGCTGCGGAAGATCCGGCAGCACCTCGGCCACGCGCGGCGCAAACGCGGAATGGTAGATCAGCGCGGTCGCCCCAGAGTCCGCTAGCAGGTACTGCAGCTCGCTCTTGACGTACCGGAAGTTGACGTTGAAGGGCGCAACTCGCGCGGCGAACGTGCCGAGCAACGCCTCGACGAACTCATTCCCGTTGTAGGCGTAGATGCCCAGCAGATCCTGGCCCACCTGGTGGCCGGCGAGCGCTGAGCGTTCTGTGTGACATCCCAGTCCCCGCGAGTGCAGGTAGGAGGCGAGCCGGTTCGATCGCTCGAGGATTTGCGCGTAGGTGTAGCGCCGCTCGCCTTGAATCAGCAACTCCCGATCGGGAATCGCGGCGGCGACGGCTGTCGCGACGGCTGGCACCGTGAATTGTGTTGCGGTGTCGGTCATGGCTGCGTCCATACTTCGAGCAGGTCGTCGGTGGCGGTGATGGTCGCCAGCAGCGACAGAGTGTTGGCGATAATGGCCTCTCCATATTCGGTCGGGATGCCGGTGACGGCATCACGGGGCACGATGACGCGATAGGCGGCGTTGACCGCATCCATGACAACATTGGGTATCGCGATATTCAGCGAAACGCCGACCACCACGATGGTGGATACTCCGAGGTTCCGCAGCACCGCGTCAAGGTCGGTACCGCCCATCGGTCCGACGCCGTGCCACCGACTCAGCACCAGATCCGTTGGTTCGGGACCCAATTCGGGCAGCACCGAAGCGCCGGGCGTGCCGGGGACTATGTCTACCTCGCCGCGCCCGAGCGCAAAGATCTTCGCGTTGTGGCTGGAGCCGAGCCCGTCGGGCCGTCGCTGCACCAGGCAGTGCACGACGCGCACACCGGCCGCCCGCGCCACCGGCAGCAGCCGCACGATGTTGGGCAGCGCGACGCGACGCGCCTCCTTCGCGAGCGCGGCCAGGCCAGCGTGTGGGCCGATGACCGCGCCCTGGCATTCCTGCGTGACGATCGCGGTGTGCGCGGGCGCCGCCAGGTCCTTCAGTGCCATCATGCGGGCACTTCGTAGAATTGGGTCGCCCACTTGCGCAGTGCCATATACCCTTTCGCGTCGACCTTGGAGAGCGGCGGGCGTTCCACGTATTTCTGATAGCGCCAGATCTGCAGATCGTCGAAGACTGTGGACAGGAACTGCTTTTCGATGACCTCGCGCAGCTTGCCCTGCGGCACCCCGGCGGTGTCGCCGGGGATTCGGGGCCACCAGATCGAGTAGAAGAGATCGGAGCACTCGTCGTCGACCGGTGTGCAGGTGAAGATCAGCCGATGGTTCTGCGCGCCCTCGAAGACACTGATCGCCCCGCCCAGACCGAACAGGTGGCTGTGGAATCGCAGCGCGAGGTCCTCCGGGTCGTCGCTGCTGGCGTCCGGCCAACCCGCGACGAATTGCCATTCGTGGTCGACGACCTTCCAGTCCAGCACCCGGGGCGTCACGGTGGCGTGGTGGACGTACTCGAAATGGGCGCTGTCGGGGGCGTTCTCCGCCACGATCTGCGGGTGTACCGGTTCGCGCTCCGCGCGCCGGGAGAACTCCGGATACGCCCGGTAGTAGGCCGCCGGGTCGGTCTCGAATTGAGGGAATTTGCGGAAGATGTCCGGCATCTCCCACTGCGGCTCCTTGCCGTCCGGCTGATGCCAGACGAACACGCAGTCGTACTGCTCCCGCACGGGAAACACCCGCAGCCGCAGCGCGCGGTTGGGCCGCTCCGGCTGATAGGGGATGTGTCGATTGGTGCCGTCGGGGCCCCAGCGCCACCCATGGAAGGGGCACTGCACGCAGTCGCCCACTACCGTGCCGCCGTGGCCGATGTGCGCGCCCAGGTGTTTGCAGTGCGCCTCCAGGACATGCAGCTCACCCGACTCGTCGCGGTAGGCCACCAGATCCTCGCCGAAATAGCGCAGCGGCCGCACCTCGCCGATCGGGAATTCGGGCGACCACCCGACCATGAACCACCCGGTTACCTTCCAGGTGAAGGGCACTTTCACGCGGGTGCCTCCCGTGAGCGTTGATACTAAGTCCGTTACAGTATAGATTTCAGCAGTTCGGTCGGTGCGCGGCAAGGAGCGAAATGACGACAGCGGCTGACGAGCTCGAAGCGATCCGGCAACTCAAGGCGCGCTACTGCAGATTTCTGGACGCCAAAGACGCCGAGGGCTGGCGCGGCGTGTTCACCACCGACGTGGTGGTGCACCTGGATATGGCGGTCTCCACCGGTGGGGCCGACCCCCAGACGGCGCCGCCACTCGAGGGTGTGGACAACTTCGTCCCGATGGTGCTGGGCGGGCTCGAGAACGCGGCCACCATGCACCACTGCCACACCCCGGAGATCACCCTCACCTCGGGCACCACCGCGACGGGCATCTGGGCGATGGAAGATTGGATCGTCTTCGGCGATGGCCACGAATTGCACGGGGCCGGCCACTACCGCGAGACGTACGAGAAGCGGGACGGCAACTGGCTGATCAAGACGCTGCATCTGACCCGAACCATCCTGAAGCTCAGTGATGGCGGTGGCTAAGGCATTGAGCGGTTTGGGCCTCGCAGCCCGCGAGCTGGGCATGGTGCTGCCGCGTACGGTGTCGGGTCTCAACGAGTCGACGGGCTGGGTCCCGGTGTCGCGGCGCGGCGTGCGTCAGTTCGGCGAGGTCATGCTGGACGAGCTGGTGCTGAGTGGCTTCTCGCTGCTGGGCGGGGTGCCCGGTCCGCTGCGGTCGCTAAGTTCGTGCTCCGCGGCGGCCGAGGAGCTGTCGGAGCTGGGCATCGACCATGCGCACGCCGATCCAAAACCGTTGCGGGTGACGTCGTTACGGCGGCGGCGGATCGCGGGACTGGCGTACGAGCGGATGATGTTCGAGCACGATCCGGCGCTGCCGCGGTCGCTGGAAGCCGAGGGTCTGGGTGGCCCGGCGCGCGCGGTGGTGCATGTGTGTCGGCATCGCGACGGTCCGAGGCCGTGGCTGGTATGGGTGCACGGCGCCGGCCAAGGCGGCACGGAAGACCTGTTGTTGTCTCGAATCGGCCGGATCCATCACGGGCTGGGGTTCAACGTCGCGATGCCGGTGCAGCCCGGCCACGGCTGCCGACGCCGCGAATGGCCCGCTTACCCGGACATGGATCCGCTTGGCAACGTCGCAGGCATGATGCGCGCGGTCTCGGAGGTGCGCGCGGTGGTGCGATGGGCGCAGCCGCAGGCCACCGCCGTTGTGGTGGCAGGGATTTCGATGGGCACCCCGGTTGCCGCGCTGGTTTCGCATCTGGAGAGGCAGATCGACGCGGTCGCGCTGTATACACCGATCCTGGGCCTCAACGCGATGATCGCGCGACACCTGGTGCGGTGGGGTCCGTCGCGTAACGGGTTCCGGGAGCTATTGGGGTCCCCCGAGATCGCGCAGCTGACCTCGGTGATCGACCCGCTCGCGGCCGACCCCGCCCCGCCCCCGCACCGCCGGCTCATCGTCGGGGCGTGGCACGACCGAATGGCGATGCGCGAGCCCGCGATTGCGCTGCAGGAACGCTGGGGCGGGCAGCTGCACTGGTACGACGGCGGCCATGTCGGCCACGTGTTCTCCCGACGCGTGCAGCGGGTGACCGAGCGATTCCTGCGCGGGGTCGTCGACGAGGCCGCCGGCTGATGGCGGCCGTTCGGACCGCGCGCGAAGTGGTCGAACTCTACAACCTCGTGGTCTGGAACGAACGCGACCTGACGCTGGCCGAGGAGTTGTTCGCCGACAACGTGATTCGACACGAGGTGGGGGAGGCGCACACCCTGACCCGGGAGCAGGCCGTCAATCGCGTCAAGGACCTCTGGGAGTTGTTCGACAGCTTGCGCTTCGATTTGAACATCGTGGTTGCCGGCGACGACGGTGAGCACGTCGCGATCGTGTACGACTCGACGATGACCACCAAGGACGGGACCGGTACCAACGTCGCCAGCATCGAGGTGTTCCGCGTCGTCGACGGCAAGATCATCGAGGTCTGGAATTGCGGCTACAAGCAAGGGGTTTGGAATTGAGCGATCGTGCGCTGGACGAATTGGGCTACTACCTGCTGGCCGGGGCCGGCGGCGAGGGACCAGCGACCTTGATGGACGAGGCGCGCCGAGGCGAGGAGCTGGGCTTCGGCACCGCGTTCATCTCCGAGCGCTGGAACGTCAAGGAGGCCTCGTCGCTCGTCGGGGCCGCGTGCGCGGTGACCAACCGGATGCAGATCGCCACGGCCGCAACCAATCACAACACCCGTCATCCGCTGATCACCGGATCGTGGGCCACCACCATGCACCGCCTTTCCCGCGGGCGATTCACCCTGGGCATCGGCCGCGGCATCGCCGCAATCTACGGAGCGTTCGGCATTCCCGCGGTCACGACCGCACAGATGGAGGATTGGGCCCGGGTCATGCGCCGGCTTTGGCATGGCGAGGTGATCTTCAACCACGACGGCCCGATGGGCAAGTACCCGATCCTGTTTCTGGATCCGGACTTCAACGAAGACATTCGCCTGGCGTTGGTGGCCTTCGGGCCTCAGACGCTCGCGCTCGGCGGCCGGGTTTTCGACGACGTCATCCTGCACACCTACTTCACCCCGGAGACGTTGCAGCGCTGCGTCAAAACGGTGAAGTCGGCGGCGGAAAAGGCCGGCCGCGATCCCGACAGCGTCCGGGTGTGGTCGTGCTTTGCGACGGTCGGTGACCACCTTCCCGAGCAGTTGCGGCTGAAGAAGACCGTCGCGCGCCTGGCCACCTATCTGCAGGGCTACGGCGACCTATTGGTGCAGACCAATAAGTGGGACCCCGCTGTGCTGCAACGCTTTCGGGAAGACGCGGTGGTGACGTCGATCGCGGGCGGGATCGATCACAAGGCCACACCAGAGCAGATCGAGCACATCGCCACGCTGATACCCGACGAATGGCTGGAACCGTCGGCCACCGGATCTGCGGACCAGTGTGTGGACCGCATCCGTAACGAATTCGACTACGGGGCCGACGCGGTGATCCTGCACGGGGCGACGCCCGACGAGCTCGAGCCCGTCGTCGCGGCGTATCGCCTCACGGCATGATGACGGTTCGGGTCACCGGTTCGGCGGCGGCCTGCCGGCTGGACAGGCCGCGCAGCAGGGCTGCGAGCAACGCGTCACGCGTCTCGCGGGGGTCGATGAGTTCGTCGAATCCCATACCCTCGGCCGACCGGTACGACGCCTGCAGCTCGGCGTTGCGCAGTTTTTCCGACAGGTCCTCGCCGGCGTGCGACGCCCTGCTCAGCGCCGCCGCGCTCATGGCGCCCATCGTCGCGCCGGGGTAGGCGAAGGTCGCGACCTGGTGGTCGAACCCCAGCAGCGACATCACCATCGAACCGAACCCGTAGGCCTTGCGCAGCGTGAGGTGCAGCTTCAACGTGGTGGCCGCCGTCTGCGCGGCGAACATTCGGGCCCCGGCGCGCAGCACGCCGCTGCGCTCGGACCGACTGCCGGGCAGCATCCCGGGGTTGTCGGCGAGGAAGACGATCGGCAGGTGGAACGAGTCGGCCACCATGATGAAGTGCGCCGCCTTGTCCGCGGCGGCGGCGTCGATGGAGCCGGCCAGCACCTGGGGCTGGTTGGCCACCACCGCTACCGGATGGCCGCCGAGATGGGCCAGCGCGCAGATGATCGCCTTGCCGTACTGCGGCTGGACCTCGAACCAGTCCGGCCGGTCGAAGATCACGTCGAGCACCGCACGCATGTCGTAGACCCGTCGGTTGTCGCGGGAGACGATGTCGAGCAGCTCCGGTGTCCGCCGCGGCTCGCTGGTCTGGCCGGCGGTCAGCGACGGCGGGTAGGACCAGGCGCTCGGTGGGAAGTACGACAAGTAGCGACGGATGTCGTCGAGCACGGCTTCGTCGTCCTCGGCGACGTTGTGGATCACCCCGCTGGGCAAAGCGACGTCGGGTCCGCCGAGGTCCTCCTTCGAGATGTCTTCTCCGGTGGACTCTTTGACGACCGGGGGCCCGGCGGTGAAGATCGCGCCCTGCGCGCTCATGATTCGGAAGTCGCACACCGGGGCCACCAACGCGCCATGGCCGGCCGAGGGGCCGAGGACGGCGGCGACGGTCGGCACACGACCCGAGCACTGCGCCTGGGCCAGCAGGTCGGTCGGGCTGCGGCCGTAGTGCCCACCGGTGGGACGAAAGCCCGCGCCCTCGAGCAGCATCACCAGCGGAATTTTGTCGCGCAGCGCCAGTTCGGCGATGCGGTATCGCTTGGAGTTGCCTCCGGGTCCGATGCTGCCGGCCATCGTGGTGAAGTCCTCGGCGCCCAGCATCACCGGCGAGCCATTGATCGCACCGGAGCCCACGACGAGCCCGTCGGCCGCGACCTCACCACCGACGAGGGTACCGAGCTCGCGGAACGTGCCGGGGTCGAGCAGGTGCTCGATCCGCGCGCGGGCGTCGAGCTTGCCCTTGCCGCGGTGCTTGTCGAGGCGCTCCGGGCCGCCCATGGCCAACGTGCGCTGGCGCCGACGGTCGAGATCCTCGAGCGTCTCGTCCCAGTCCTGGGCTTTCGTCATGCTTCTGTCCTACCTCGTGCGGCTGCGATCGCCTAGTTGGAACTTGCAGGGTCACATACTGGATTGCTTACTGTAAAGTTACCCGCATGGCTGACGCCCCCCGCCTCAAGATCGACGGGGGCATCCCCAACCGACTCGCCGGGGCGGCCGAGGCGGCCGCCGCCCTCGAACAGCAGGGGTATGACGGGGGCTGGACCGCCGAAACCAGTCATGACCCGTTCCTGCCGCTATTACTCGCCGCCGAACACACGTCGCGCCTCGAGCTCGGCACCAACATCGCGGTGGCGTTCGCGCGCAATCCGATGATCGTCGCCAACATCGGTTGGGACCTGCAGGCGTATTCGGAAGGCCGATTCATCCTCGGGCTGGGCACCCAGATCCAGCCCCACATCGAGAAGCGGTTCAGCATGCCGTGGAGCCACCCGGCGCGCCGAATGCGCGAATTCGTCGCCGCTCTGCGCGCGATCTGGTTGGCATGGAAGGACGGCACCAAACTCCGCTTCGAGGGCGACTTCTACACCCACAAGATCATGACCCCGATGTTCACCCCTGAGCCGCAGCCACATCCGGCGCCGAAGGTGTTCCTCGCCGCCGTCGGCGAGACCATGACCGAAATGTGCGGTGAGGTCGCCGACGGCCACCTCGGTCACCCGATGGTCTCGAAGCGCTACCTCGACGAGGTGACGCTGCCGGCGCTGCGCCGCGGCATGCAGCGCTCAGGCCGCGACCGCAGTCGCTTCGAGGTGTCCTCCGAGGTGATGGTGGCGACCGGCGACAACGACGCCGAGCTGGAGGCCGCCACCGCCGCGGTCCGCAAACAGATCGCCTTTTACGGATCGACGCCGGCGTATCGGACGGTCCTCGACCTGCACGGCTGGGGCGAGCTGCACGCCGAGCTGCACCGCCTGTCCCTTGCGGGGGAGTGGGACACGATGGGCTCGCTCATCGACGACGAAATGCTGGCCGCTTTCGCGGTCGTGGGGCCGGTCGACACCGTCGGCGCGGCGCTGAAAAGCCGCTGCGAGGGCGCCGTCGACCGGGTCCTGCCGATCTTCCCGACCGCTTCGCAGTCCTGTATCACCGCCGCACTGAAGGAGTTTCGCGAGTGAGCACGCCGACGATGGATGACGCCGCCCAGCTGTTGACGGATCCGCTGGCGTATACCGACGAGCCGCGGCTGCACGCCGCGCTGACACACCTGCGGGCCAACGCCCCGGTGTCGTGGGTCGACGTGCCCCACTACCGGCCGTTCTGGGCCATCACCAAACACGCCGACATCATGGACATCGAGCGCGAGAACATGCTGTTCACCAACTGGCCGCGCCCGGTCCTGACCACCGCGGAAGGCGACGAGATGCAGGCCGCCGCGGGCGTGCGCACGCTGATCCATTTGGACGACCCGCAGCACCGGGTGGTGCGCGCGATCGGCTCCGACTGGTTTCGCCCAAAGGCCATGCGAGCGCTCAAGGTTCGCGTCGACGAGCTGGCCAAGATCTACGTCGACAAGATGATGGCCGCGAGCCCCGAGTGCGACTTCGTTCAGCAAGTGGCGGTCAATTACCCGCTCTACGTGATCATGTCGCTGCTGGGGCTGCCGGAGGCCGACTTTCCCCGGATGCTCAAGTTGACGCAGGAGCTGTTCGGCAGCGACGACTCCGAGTTCAAGCGCGGCAGCACCAACGAGGACCAGCTGCCGGCGTTGATGGATATGTTCCAGTACTTCAACGGTGTGACGGCGGCACGCCGCGAGCACCCGACCGAGGATCTCGCGTCGGCGATCGCCAATGCCCGCGTCGACGGCGAGCCGCTGTCGGACATCGACACCGTGTCGTATTACCTCATCGTCGCCACCGCGGGGCACGACACCACCAGCGCCACCATCTCCGGGGGCATGCAGGCACTCATCGAGAACCCGGACCAGCGTGAGCGGCTGCGCGACAACCTCGACTTGATGCCGCTGGCCACCGAGGAGATGATCCGCTGGGTCACCCCGGTCAAGGAGTTCATGCGCACCGCCGCCGAGGACACCGTCGTACGCGGGGTGCCCATTGCCGCCGGGGAGTCCGTGCTGCTGTCGTACGTGTCGGCGAATCGCGACGAGGATGTCTTCGACGATCCTTTCCGCTTCGACGTCGGGCGCGACCCCAACAAGCACCTGGCATTCGGCTACGGCGTGCACTTCTGCATGGGCGCCGCCCTGGCCCGCATGGAGGTCAACAGCTTCTTCTCCGAGCTGTTGCCCAGGCTCAAATCCATTGAGCTGACCGGTGATCCGGAGCTCGTCGCGACGACCTTCGTCGGCGGCCTCAAGCATCTGCCGGTGCGCTACTCGTTGGCCTGAATCGGGGCGCGGCCGCTGAGCGGTCCGCTTAGATCGCGCTCGCTAGACTCCCCGTGGAGGACCAGGCAATGGCGCGCAGGACGATTCTCATCACCGGTGCCAGCGACGGCATCGGTGCCGCGGCGGCCCGTCGGCTGCACAGCGGCGGCGACAACGTGGTGGTGGTGGGGCGGTCGGAAACCAAGACCGCCGCGGTGGCTACCGAATTGGACGCCGACTATTTCGTGGCCGACTTTTGCGACCTGTCCCAGGTTCGGGCGCTCGCGGACAAGATTCGTTCCCAATACCCGCGCATCGACGTGTTGGCCAACAACGCCGGCGGCATGTTCACCAAGGCCCACGGCACGGCCGACGGTAACGAGACGACTTTGCAGGTCAACTATCTGGCGCCGTTTCTGCTGACCACGCAATTGATGGAGGTGCTCGTCGAGTCGCGTGCCACCGTCATCAACACGACGAGCTCGTCCCACAGACTGCTTCCACGGGTCAGGATCTCCGATCTGGAGAGCACGGCAGGACGCCGACCCAGCGTCGCGTATGCCTTGAGCAAACTCGCAATTGTGTTGTTCACCATGGAGTTACATCGGCGATACCACGCCAGCGGGCTATCAGCCGCGACGTTTCACCCCGGCTTCGTCAACTCGAATTTCGGCGATGCATCGGGATCGCGGTTTCTCACGTTCATGAAGTACCGCGTCCCGATGAGCGCCCGATTCACGGTCACCGCGGACCAAGGAGCCGACCAGCTGGTCTGGTTCGCGTCTAGCAGGCCCGGCGTCGATTGGACGTCGGGCGCGTACTACGCGAAGCACAAGATCGCCAAGCCCAACCGCGCGGCTCATGACCCCGAGCTTGCGCGCGAGCTGTGGGATCGCACCGCCGCGAAACTGGGCTGCGCACAATGACCGCCCCGATCTCCCTGGTGACCGGCGGCGGGTCGGGGATCGGTCGCGAGGTTGCCACGCGGCTGCGCGAGGCTGGTCACGGCGTCGTGGTGTGGGACCTGTCCGGCGGCGACATCGCTTGCGATGTCAGCGATCCCGACGCCGTTTCGACCGCGATGGAACAAACCGTGCGCGATCACGGCGTGCCCACCCGGATGGTGACCTGCGCGGGGATCGGCGCGTCGGGCATGCTGCTCGAACAGCCGCCCGCGGAATGGGAACGGGTGTTGGCGGTCAACCTCACCGGCACCTGGCTCACCATCCGGGCCGGCGCACAGGCTATGGTCGACGCCGGCGTGGGCGGCTCGATCGTCGCGGTCTCGAGCATCAGCGGCACCCTCGCCGACCGCGACATGGGCGCCTACTGCGTGTCCAAAGCGGGGGTGGACATGCTGGTGAAGGTCGCCGCCGTGGAATGGGGCGTGCACGGCATCCGGGTGAACGCCGTCGGGCCCGGTGTCACCCGGACACCGATGCTGGCGAAACCCGAACAGCTTCCCGGCTGGGTGGACGGACTCACCGAGCGCACGGCGCTGGGCGGCGTGGGTGACGCGGGAGACGTGGCCGGCGCCGTCGTGGGCGTCCTCGAATTGCCCTGGGTGACCGGTCAAATCGTGCACGCCGACGGCGGCTTGGCGCTGCACAGCCCGATCGACGCGTACGGTCAAACGCAGCGGGTGATGGGCCGCAAAAAGTAACCTCAGGCGATCCCGAAATCGATGATGCCCCGGACGATTTTGCCGCTGAGGAGATCGTCGTAGGCGTCGTTGATGTCATCGAGGCGATAGCGCCTGGTGATCATCTCGTCGAGCTGCAGCTGCCCGGTTTGGTAGAGCCTGGCCAGTCTGGCGATGTCCGACCTCGGGTTGCAGGAGCCGAATATGGTGCCCGCCAACGTCTTGTTCATCAGGATGAAGTCCTGCAGCTCGAGGTTGACTGACCGAGTCAACTGCGAGGTCATTCCGGTGAGCACACAGGTCCCACCCTTACGGGTGAGCCGCACCGCGTCTCGAACGTCGTCGGCGGTGATCAAGGACGGCGACACCACCACCGCGTCGGCCATCACCCCATACGTCAGACCGCGCACCAGGTCGAGTGCCTCGTCGGCCGTCGCGACGCTGTGGGTCGCGCCGAACTGCGACGCCGACTTCTGTTTGAACTCAACGGGATCGACGGCGACGATCTGCGCGGCGCCGTTGATGCGGGCGCCCTGGATCGCTCCCGTGCCGATCCCGCCGACGCCGATCACGACGACGGTGTCCCCGGCGCGCATGTTGGAGCGGTTCGCGACGGAACCGTAGCCGGTCGGGATCGCGCACGACAGCAGCGCGCTCGGCGCCAGCGGCAGGTCCGGCTCGATCTTCACGAGTGAATTCGTCGATACGACAGTGTGTTCGGCGAACGCGCCGACCTTGGCAATGTGGCCCAGATTTCGGCCGTCGGCGGTGTGATGGCGGAAGGTGCCATCGGTGGGCATTCCCGGGATCATGGTGCCGATGCCGACGTCGCAGATGTACTCCATCCCGGTCGCGCACCAGCGGCACTGTCCACACACGGCGACGAACGACATCACCACGTGGTCACCCGGCTCGACATCGGTTACGCCCTCGCCGACTTCACGCACGACGCCGGAACCCTCGTGGCCGCCGATCATCGGGAACATTGTGGGCAGTCCGAGGGATCGCATCACCTCGTTGGGCGCCGACATGTCGCCCTTGAGGATGTGGTCGTCGGAGTGACACAACCCGGCGGCGGCCATCTCGACCAGAACTTCGCCGGCTTTCGGCGGATCAAGCTCGAATTCCTCGACGCACCAAGGCCCTCCGACATCGTGGAGGATGGCCGCGCGGCTTCTCATGCGGCCGGGCTGAACGTGACCGGAAGCTTGTTGGGCGACCGGAAGGTAAGCCCGACGATTCTCGACTCCTCGCCGGTTCCGTCGTCGGACACGAACGCCAAGTCCTTGACGCGGTCGAAGAGGCTGTTCAGCATGACCTGCGTTTCCAGGCGCGCCAGATGCATGCCGAGGCACATGTGAATCCCGCCGGCGAAGGCGATGTGGGCCTGGCGGGGCCGGCGAATGTCGAACGTGTTGGGGTCGGTCCAGCGGCTGTCGTCGCGGTTGGCCGAGCCCATGCACATCCCAATGGCCGCATCGGGCGGGATTGTCTTGCCGCCGATTTCGACTTCTTCGGTGGTGGTCCGCATGACCGTGGTCAGTGGGGTTTCGTAGCGCAGGCCTTCCTCGATCGCCGCGGGAATCAGAGACCGGTCGTGATAGACCATCGCCAACTGCTCGGGGTGCGTCAGCAGCAGGTAGAGCAGGTTGCCCGACGAGCGATAGGTGGTCTCCAGCCCGGCGGGCAACAGCAGCCGCAAGAACGCGATGATCGCCTCGTCGCTGAGCTTCGCGCCGTCGATTTCGGCGGCAACCAGATCGCCGATGATGTCGTCGGTGAGTTTGCGGCGCCGATGCTCGACCTGGTTGAGGAAGTAACCGTGCAGCTCGGCCGCGGCGTTGAGCCCCGCCTCGATGTCGGTCGGGATCGAGATGAGGTCGAGGGACAGTCGCCGGAAGAGGTCGAGATCCTCGCGGGGAAGTCCGAGCAGCGTGGAGATGATCCGGGTCGGAAACTCGAACGTCACCGCCTTCACCAGGTCGGCGTGGCCCTCGTTTTTGATTTCGTCGACCAGCCGATCGCAGACCGGTCCGATGACCGAGGGCTCCCAGCGCTCCAGCGCAGTGGCGCGGAAGGCCTTGGCCACCAGATTGCGGTGGTCGTGATGTTCCTTGCCGCCCATCGCCAGGATGGTGTGGCCCATTACCAAACCGATGGTCTCGTCGTACTTGTGCGAGCTGAAGATGCGGTCGTCGCGGAACGCCTGGAACAGGGCGTCGTAACCGAACAGCACCCATTCGTCGGTGGGCCGCAGTTCCTCCGGCATCTGTGAGTGGTCCGCCAAGGAACCATGCCATACCGGGTCGGTGCTCCTCATATATTCGAAGAACGGGTATGGACTGGTTTCACCGGTGAGGTCGAGGGTGACGGGCTGGCCGCCGGGGTCGGTGCTGAGCGTCATCGGCGCTCCTCCTGAACAGCCGGTATGGCGGATATGTATCGCAGGGAATATCGCTATCATAGTATAAATAGCAACGAAGCCCAATGGTCTTGTAGTAGTTACCGTAACGGGCACAGTATTGACCCTGGTGTCAAGAAGGCGGTGATTCAGCAGGTGCCCACGCGCCGTTTCGTGTGTTCCCTCGACGAGCTGCCACCCGGCGGCATGAAACTGGTTGACGTCGGGAAGTTCGGCGTGGGTGTGTACAACGTGCGCGGTGCGTTGTATGCGATCGTGAACTATTGCTCGCACGAGGGCGCCCCGCTATGTCTGGGGCTGATCGGCGGCACCAACGAGTCGGCGCCCGAATTGCCCGACCGGATGCGCCGGGCCCGGGACGGCCAAATCGTTCGATGCCCTTGGCACAATTGGGAATTCGATGTCACCACGGGCCAAAACGTCGCCGATCCGCGGCGCCGCGTCCGCACCTACGAGGTCGATGTCACCGACGGTGAGGTTTACCTGACGGCATGATTATCGATACCAACGTGCAGCCGCACTTCCGCTACAACGCCGAGATCCGGCGCTATCTCCCCGATGCCCACAAGCTGCGGGCGATCCCCGACGTCGAGCAGCAGTGGTACCAGGCGCCGGGCGGCGACTACCGCCGAGACCTCTACGGAGAGAACTACCCGGGATCGGATCCCGACACCGTCGGCCGGCATCTGTCCTCACAGGGCGTCCACTACGCGATCCTGAACCCGCTGACCCGCGGAAACATCGCGGATTACCTGCTCAACAGCAGGATCTGCGCCGCCGTCAACGACTGGCTGCTGGACCGGTGGCTGGAACCCGACACCACCGACCGCTTCCGTGGCACCATCCGCGTCAACCCCGAAGACCCGAAGGGCGCGGTCGCCGAGATCGAGCGCCTCGCTGCGCATCCCAAGCTGGTGCAGGTCGGCGTTCCGATGCAGTCACGTGAGCCGTATGGCAAACCGATGTTCGAGCCCATCTGGGAGGCCGCGGCCGCCCAGGGCTTGCCGGTCGTGGTGCACATCAACGGCGGCAACGGCGTCGACTATCCACCCACGTTCGCCGGCCACGCGCACACCTACCCCGGATATGCGGCGTTCATGCCGCTGAACTACTTCGTGCACCTGGCCACCCTCATCGTCGAGGGCGTGTTCGGCCGGCACCCGAGCCTGAAATTTGTGTTCGCGGACGGCGGTTACGACATCCTCACCCCGTTGATGTGGCGCCTGGACACCTTCTGGTTGTCGATGCGCGACCAAACACCTTGGGTGGACCGCTATCCCAGCGAGTACCTGCCCGGCCATGTGCGGTTCTGCTCGTCGGCGTTCGACGGGCCGGTCGACACCGGCGCGATGGCGCGCTGGATGGAGTTCAGCGGCAAGTCCGACCTGCTGATGTACGGGTCGAGCTACCCGCACTGGTCCACCTCGTCGCCGGACGTGATGGCCGAGGGTCTCGACGATGCGCAACGCGACAAGGTGTTGTGGCGAAACGCCAATGAGCTCTACGGGTTTGCGGTGAAGGAGAGTGCGCTATGACCACGATCGAGCGAGTCGATTCCCCAACGGGTCAGGAGGACGAAATCGCGGTCACCATCGTCGACACCGACGTGCATCCGCTGCCCGTCTCGGCCGAGGTGCTCAAGTCCTACGCGCCGGCCGAATGGGTGGACAAGATCTGGCCGACGGGAAACGCCGCTAGCCCGGTGCCGCACTTTTACGACACCCCAGACTCGTACAAGACGATGTCGCTGCGCCTCGACGCGGCCCCGCCCAACGGCGGAGTCGCCGGCAGCGACCCGGATTTCGCCGCCAAGCAGTTGCTGGTCGACGCCGGTGTCAGCATCGCGACGCTGGAGCCGATGTGTGACGCGCAGCTGCCGCAGGCCGAGCATGTGCTGAAGTCGACCTACAACGACTGGCTTGCCGACGTCTGGCTCGACAAATACAACTGGCACGGCCGCTGGCGAGGGTCGATCAGCGTCAGCGCGCAAACGCCCGAGCAGGCGGCCCGCGAAGTCGAGCGGTGGGCCGGGCATCCGTACATGGCGCAGGTGCTGATGACCCCGCAGACGCGTGGAATCCCCTTCGGCAACCCGCATTTCGACCCGCTCTACGAGGCTGCCTCGCGCAACGGGTTCCCGGTGGCCACGCACCTGATGGGTCAGACGCCGTTCGAGTTGATTCCGCTGTACCCCGTCGGCAACCCCGCGCACTGGCATGACTTCTTCGCGTCCTGGCCGCTGCTCTACGTCTCGCACCTGATGAGCCTGGTGTTTGACGGTGCGTTCGATCGCCATCCCGATCTCCGGGTGGTCTTCGTCGAGGGCGGCTTCACCTGGGCGATGCCGGTGATGTCGCGCATGGACAGGATTTGGGAAGCCCGCCGCGGCGACCTGCCGCATGTGCGTCGCCGCCCGTCGGAGTATGTGCGCGAACACGTCCGGTTCACCACCCAGCCGCTCGAGGACACCGACACCGTGCAGTTCCGCGAGTACCTGGAGATGATCGACCTCGGCGACAATCTCATGTTCTCGACCGACTACCCGCACTGGAGCTACGACGCCCCGACCTACGCCATCAACCGGTTCCCCGCCGACCAGCGCGAACGGATCATGCGCGGTAACGCGACAGCGCTCTACGGGCTACCCGCGACGGTCAAGGCGTTGCCCGGGGAACGGTGAGCGATGGCCGATCTGGCCGCCAAGTTGAGCGCTCTGATCGGCGAATACGACGCGAAATGGGCGGCGCTGGACGTCGCCGGCGTCGCCGAATTGTGGGAGCGTGACAATCCGCGGCCGATGTACATCGGCGACGAGTACGCGATGCCGCTGATCGGCGCCGACGCACTCGACCGGCACTGGGCCCGGCTGGCCGGCCGCTTGAAGCGAGCGTCGATGTCGTCGCGGCTGTGGTCCGCCGAGGAACTAACCGGCGGCATTGTTCGCTGCGTCGTGGTGAGCCGGTGGAGCTTCACCGGAGAAGAATCGGACATCCCGCATACCGGCGCCAGCTGGATCACCTGGCTGCTGGCGCCGCGGGGCGAGGGGTACCGCATCTTTCACCACATGGAATCGCAGGTCTACCTTGAAGAGGGTTTCCCGGACGGAAGTTGAGAGGGTATGACACAAACGGATCTGACGCGCCCGCAAGGTCTTAACCGCATCGACCCGGTGCTGCGCGAGGCCGCGATCGATGTGGGCATCGTCGAATTCCAGGCCGAGACGCTTTCTGCCGAGCGGGAACACGCCAACCGGATGGCCGCAAAGCGTGCCGCTGCAGTCGGCACTGACGGCGTGACCATCGAATCGCGATCGATCCCCGGCCCGGGAGGTCAGCAGCTAGACCTCCGGCTGTACCGGGGTCCGTCGCAAGACGCTTCGGGCACGCCCCTGGTGGTCTATGCCCACGGCGGGGGCTTCGTGACCGGAAGTCTCGACACCGATCACGCGCAATGTGTGGAGTTGGCCAGGGACGCCGGATGTCTGCTGGTCTCGGTCGACTACCGGCTGGCGCCGGAAAACCCCTGCCCGGCGGCATTGGACGATGTCGAGGCGGGCTTTTACTACGCCATCCGCAACTGCGCCGAGCTGAACGTGGATGTCGGCCGGATCGCGGTGATGGGCCGCGACGCCGGTGCCGCACTGGTCGCGGGCCTGACGCAGCGCATGTTCGACGACGAAGGTCCGCAGATCCTGGTGCAGATCCTGCATCAGCCGATGCTCGACTCGGACGCCACCCAATCGCGGCGCGAATTCCAGCGCACGCCGGGGCTCAACGGCCACGCGGTGAGCCGGGCCTGGAACCACTACCTCAGTCAGGCCGGCGCCAATGGTCAACACGTTCCGGCGCATCGGGCGAACCTGGAGGGCCTGCCCCCCACGTTTGTCAGCTGCTCCGAGATCGACCCGTGCCGCGACGAGGCGATCGACTACGCCACCAGGCTGCTACACGCCTACGTGCACACCGAGCTGCACGTTATTGCGGCGACATTCAACGGCTTCGATTCGCTGGTTCCGGATTGGGTTGTGTCCCAAGAGAACCGGGCCCTGCACGCGCAGACCCTGCGCCGTGTGTTCGCGATGTAGCGCTCGGGTCACGCGGCTTAGATCGGGTCGAACTTGGTGATCAGCCAGTGGTTGTCGACCCTGGTCAGGCTCACCAGCACGTTGCTGGCCGCCATCGACGGATCGGGTTTGTCCTTGCTCGTGGTGCTCTGGTCGACGAAGACCAGGACCACGGCCGAATTCGGATGCAACTCCGACACCGCCGCGCCCATGATGTGAGCCGTGGTTTTCAGCGACTTTTGCTTCGCGGCCGGAGCCACGATCTCCGAGGTGAACTGGTTGTAATAGGACAGGAAGTCCCCGGTGAGGTGCGACTTGGCGGCCGCGAAGTCCTTGTCCAGCGACTCCGGGGAGTACGACAGCAACGCAACCGTGCCGTCCGACGCCGCGCTGACCACCGCCCGGGCCACGTCGGGGCTGGTCTGCTGCTGGGGCTTGTACTGGTTGAAGTACAGCCACGCCGCCGAGCCGCCGGAGATCAGCAGCAGCACGATCAAAATCACGGGAACGAGTTTCACGTTGCGCAGCATGCGTAACCGGTTCGGTCGCGCGGCGGATTCCTGCGCTGCGGGCTTTTCGGTTGCCTCGGTGGTCTTTTCGGTCATGGCACGAAGTCAACTTTCGACATCTTGTACTGGCCGCCGTCATCGGTCACGGTAACGCGGAGCCGCCACGCGCGCGGTTCGTCCTTGGCGCCCGCGGAATTGGTGATCTTCGAGGTCGCGGAGACCAGTACCGTTCCGGAATGGTCGTCCATGGATTCAAGGGCCGCGCTGTTGACCGTGCCTTCGGTGACGACCTTGGACTGCTGGACGACCGTCGTGAAATCTTTTGCGCGCTGCTGGAAATCGTCCCTGAACTGTCCGGTGGAGCTGTCGATTACGCGCTGGACGTCGTGCTGGGCATTGTTGAAGTCCAGGGAGGTCATGTTGATAACCCCCTGCCTGGCACCGGCGATGAACCTCGCGGCGCGCTGGTCCCGCTCGGTGGCGGAATTGTGTTGCCAGACCATGTATCCACTGGCCGCGCCGAAGCCCACGATCAGGATGATCACCGCCGCCTTCCACGTCGCGGACAGTGACGGCAGCCAGCGCCGCCACCGGGCCGGCCGGGCCGCCGGTTCGGTGGCCTCGGCGGTCTCGTCGGAGGCTTCCTCATCGGCCGTCTCCTCGGGCTCGACCTCTGCGGCTTCCGCATCGTCGGCCTGGGGCTCGGGCTCGGCCTTGCTCTCAGCTTCGGCCTCGGCGGCGGCCTCGGGCTCAGCCTCGGGCTCGTCTTTGGTCTCGGGCTCTGGCTCGGCCTTGGCCAGCGCCTCGCGGCGCAGCCGGGCGGCGCGGGCGCGGGCTCGGGCGGCCGCCGCCAGCGCTTCGGCCTCGGCAGCCTCGGCTTCGGCCTCCTCGAGGAGGGCCATCGCGTCGGCTTTCGATGTGGCCGAATCCTCCGGCGGTTCCTTCGCCTTAGTCATCGCGCTCACCGCTGGTCAACATCATTATCGACTGGACTCCGGTATCTCTTACTGTATTGCTCATTGATAGCATCAGAGTCTCCAGCGAACTCCGACGAGGACCGATGAGGCGGACGATCATCCACCCACACTTTCCACCTTGCATCCCTGGCAGCGGCGATCGAATGCCCAGGAAGGCCCTGCCGACACCATGACCGCCGTCGACTCTCCCGAAAAGATACTCTTCGCTTCGACAACCCAAGCCTTTCTGCAAAAGGAAGCGCCGCTGCGTCATGTCCGCGAGCTGCACGCCGCGGGCGCGTCCTTTGATCCTGCATGGTGGCAGCGGGCCGCCGAACTCGGGTGGACGGGTCTATTGGTTCCGGAGGAATTGGGCGGCGGCAGCGTGTCGGGCAGCGGCATCGCTGACCTCGCCATGGTCGCCGAGCAGCTGGGCAAGACGGTCGCGCCCGGACCGCTATACCCGGTCAGCATCGTCCTCGCGGCACTCGCCGGCTGCGCCGAGGCGCAACCGCACGCCGACACGATCGAGTCGCTGATGTCGGGCCAAACGGTGGCCTCGTGGGCGGTGTCCGAGCCGGGCCGAGGCTGGGCGCCGCTGGATCCGTCCGTGACGGCCACCGAAACCGACGCCGGCTACCGCATCGACGGCACCAAGGACCGCGTCGAGGCCGGCGCCCAGAGTGCGCTGCTGCTGGTGGTGGCGCGCTGCGGCGACGACATTCGCCAATTCCTGGTCCCGACGGACGCGCCGGGCGTACGCATTGTGCCGCAGCAATCGGTCGACCTGGTTAAGCAATACGCGCGGGTGCAGTTCGACGGTGTGGTCGTGGAGCGGTCGGCGGCCGTGGGCGGCGCGGCCGAGACGCCGGCGCTGATCGACCGGCAGAGCCAGATCGCTCAGGTGCTGCAGTGCGCGGAGGTGGTCGGCGTCCTGCAGACGGTGTTCGACTTCACCGTCAAGTGGGCGCTGGACCGGCACACATTCGGTCGCCCACTCGCGTCGTACCAAGCGCTCAAACACGGGTTCGCAGACATGAAGCTGTGGCTGGAGGCGTGCCGCGCCACCACTGCCGCAGCGGTCGCCGACGTGGCCGCCGGCGCGCCCCAGGCGGGCCTGTCGGCCAGCATCGCCAAGTCCTACGTCGGGGAGACCGCGGGGCGCGTCGTTCAGGCCTGCGTGCAGATGCACGGTGGCATCGGCGTCACCTGGGAGCACGACCTGCACCTGTACCTGCGGCGGGTTACGTTGTACCGCTCGATGTTTGGCACTCCCGAGGAGCACAACCTCAGGGTGTACGAGTCGGAGAAGGCGGTCCGGTCGATGGCGAACGCCGGATGACGGCAGCCGAAACGGTCGCGGAATTCGCCGCCCGCGCGCGAGAGTGGTTGGCGGACAACATGCCTGCCATCGACCCCGACTCTCCGCCGGCCGCACCGCGCGACGACGAACAGTCCTGGCTGCGGGCTCGCGAACTGCAAAAGCGGCTCTACGAAGGGGGATTCGCCGGCATCTGTTTTCCCCGTGAATACGGCGGCCTGGGGCTGGATTACGCATACCAGAAGGCATTCGACGACGAATCCCGCAACTACGAGATGCCGTTGATCCTCAACACCCCGACGTTCACCATTTGCTGCGCCACGCTGCTCGATATGGGCAGGGAAGATCAGAAGAGGCAGCACATCGCCGCCGCGCTGCGTGGCGATGAGGTTCTGGTGCAACTGTTGTCGGAGCCCAGCGGCGGCTCGGATCTGGCCGGCGTCCTCACCCGCGCCGAACGGCGGGACGACCGCTGGGTGCTCAACGGCGCCAAGACGTGGAGCACTAGCGCGTTCGCCGCCGATTACGGACTGTGCCTGGCCCGCACCGACTGGGACGTGCCCAAGCACGAAGGCCTGACGATGTTCCTCGTGCCCATCGCGCATCCGGGAATCACGTTGCGGCGCATCACGATGCTGAGCGGTTCCACGGAATTCTGCGAGGAGTTCCTCGACGAGGTCGACGTCGGCGACGACGCCGTCGTCGGGGAGGTCAACGGTGGCTGGGCGGTGGCGTCGCGGCAGCTGTATCACGAACGCCGGGCCGTCGGGCAGGGCTCGGAATTCTCCAGCGGCGCGGGCCATGAAGGCGGTCACACGACCCCGGTCGACTATGCCGAACTCGCCGAGAAGACGGGACAGGCTGACAACGAACGCGTGCACGAAATGGCCGGCCGGGCGCTGGTGCACCGCGCGGTGGCCGAGCAGCTGATCGATCACGTGTACCGCAACGTCAGGGACGGCGTGCTGCCCCCGGCCGGCGGCACGCTCATCCGGCTCTTCCACTCCGAGACCGTGACCCTCGAGATGGACACGGCGCTGGCGATCACGGGGGCGGCCGGTGTGGTGGGGGACATCGGCGAAGGGCTGGAGGCCGGGCTGCGTTATCTGTCGCGGCAGAATGTCGCCATCGGCGGCGGCACCACGGAGATGGCCCGCAACGTCATCGGCGAACGGGTGCTGGACTTTCCACGGGAATACGCCGCCGACCGCGGGGTGCCGTTCAATCAGGTGCGCCACGGCAAGGCCCGCTGACCTAATCTTCGACGAAGACGTTCTCGATGTCGCCACTGACTACGGGGATCTGGACCAGCGATAAGACGTGGTGCGCCGGGCTTCCGGGCGGTGCCACCAGCAGACAGTCGCCACCCTGCATGCGCGCCCGGTCCCGTGCGGCGGCCAGCGCGCTGATGCCCGCCGATCCCAGGTGGGTGACCGCGCTGAGGTCGATCGTCAAAGACGCTATGCCCGAGCGGCTTTCGACTGCAATCTGACGATCCAGGGTGGATGCGGTGTGGGCATCGACATCGCCGCTGACGATGATGTGACCGGCTTCGTCGACCATGGAGACGAATTCGGAGTTGACCGTACGCTGGTATGTCGGCCGGCCGATCATCGGATCGGAGACGAAGTTCGCCGGCCGCGAAAGGCGGTGCGTGAGACTGGCAGTCGTTCCGTCGGCGCCATGCGTGATGAGCGCCCGGGATACCAAGGCTTCGGCCATCGCGAGGCCGCGACCGCGGCCCTGTTCGCCTTCCCGGTAGTCCTTCCACTTGCCGTGGTCGCTGACCGAGGCATGGAGGTTGCCGTCGCCGGACAAAGATGCCTCGACGACAACGCCGTCGGAAACCGTAGTGGCGTAACCGTGTTCGACGGCGTTCTCGACGAACTCCGAGATGGCGTGCACCACATCGGAGATGTCGTCGTCGCAGGCACCGATCTCCGCCAGCCAATCACGGAGCCGGTGGCGCACGGCGCGTGCCGCGTGGATCGTCGCATCCACGGTCATGTGCAACGGCGAGGGTGGCGTACACCGTTGCGCCGCAAGCAGTGTGACGTCGTCGTTGTAGCCGGTCGACCGGAGCAGCAACTCAAGGGTTTCCGAACAGATGCGGTCGATCGGCCGCGCCCCCGCGTCGATGAGAAAACCGCTGCTGCCGCCGGCGACATTAGCGGCCAGGTCGGCGAATTCCGCGGTGCTGGCAACCAGCGGCCGGCCGGGACGCTCGATCAGGCCGTCGGAATACAGCAGGACCGAGTCGCCGACGTCGAGGAGCTCGGAGCACACCGGAAATCCGGCCCCGCTGCCGAGCGGGCCCGCGCCCGACGGCTCCACGTACCGCGACTGCGCGTCGGCGGTCACCAGCAGCGGCGGCGGATGTCCGGCGGTGCAGTACTGGAACTCCCCGGTGGCGTGATCGAGCGAACCGACGCAGATGGTGGCCGACTTCGATCCGGGTACGTGCTCGTGAAAGCGGTCCAGAGCATCGAGGGCCTCGGCGATGGTGCTGCCCGAAATGATCTGCATCCGAAGGGCGGTGCGCAACTGCGACATCACCGCCGCGGCTTCGACACCGTGGCCGACGACATCGCCGACGATCAGAACCAGCCGATCCCCGAGGGCGATTGCGTCAAACCAGTCGCCTCCGGCACCTGTGTCCTCGGCGGCGACAAGGTACTGCGCCGTGATGGCGGCACCGGGAACCACTGGCACCGACGGGGCCAGTAGCGCCTGCTGCATAACGGTGGCCGAATCGCGCATGTTTCGGTAGCGCTCGGACAGCTCCTCGATGCGCGCCTCGGCGGCCAGCCGTGCCCGCACCCGGGAGGTGACATCGTCGAAGATGAGTTGCACACCCATGATTGATCCGTCCTCGCGGCGCCGAGGTGTGACGACGAAGTCGAAGAACTTCTCCTGCAATCCGGAACCGTCGTAGTCGGCCTGCAGCCGCCACTCCGACCCGGATTGGGGTTCACCGGTTTCATACACCCGGTCGAACATGTGGTAGATCTGCTGGCTCTCCAGTTCTGGAAAGACCTCCCGCGCAAGCTTTCCCACGGGGTTGCCGGTCGGATTGAAGGCGCGGTAAGCCGCGTTGACGGCGACGAAACGATGGTCTGGCCCCTCCAGCCCAACGAGCATCGCGGGCACATTCTCGAATATTCGGCGCACCTCGTCGGCCGGGCCCACGGTTTTGTCCCAGTCCTTTTCGGCGACCATATGGCCGTCCCTCCTTTACGGACCGGGCAAAAACCCGCGCGAATCCAATTACTCGCAGGTAATCAGCCTATCAACGGGTAACGGGTGCTCAGCGCAACAGTTTGCTAACGCCCTGCGGGCGCCGTCGACAGGGCGGCATCGGTGGTGGGATGCAGGGACAGAACGTCGCGGAGATTGCATGCTTCTACCACCCGGGCGACGCTAGGATCGCAGCTCACCAGCCGAAGTTCGACCCCACGGCGACGGCACCGCTCCGATTCGGTGGCCAGGACGGCGAACGCGCAGCAACCTATGAAACCGAGGCCGTTGACGTCGACAACGAATGGACCGGGTTCGCTGGCGACCGCGGCCGCCTCGCCGACCAGCCGCTGCCAAATGTGCTCGTTGGAGGCATCGACCTCACCGCCCGCGCGAACGATTACAACCGTTCCGCTGCGTTGGGTGGTTGCCCTCAGCGTGCTGTGCGGATCACCCAGCTCCGACAGCAGTCGAGGGCTCAAAGCGACCTGGGTCGGAAATGACTCCGCGGGAGCCAGATTCATCGTGCGCTCCTAGTCGGCCGCCTCGGCGAGGCCGCGATGGATGCCCGTCTATCTCTGGATACTGACCGTGGTGTTGCGTGGGTTCTTTTCTATAGCAACACGGGCGGGCCCGTCTATAGGACGCATGTTCACCAGGGCAGACAAAGTCGGCCCGTGCGAACGAACCTCGGCGGCGCGCTAGGTGTAATCCGGGAACGCCGTCAGGCGGACACGGGCTTCTTGGCCGGCTTCGAGACCTTCATCAGCTTCATCAGGTTGCCGCCCATGATCTTGGCGACATCGTCCTGCTCGAAATCGGTGAGCTCGTCGACGAAGGAGATGGGATCCTTCAGGCCCTCGGGGTGCGGCCAGTCGGACCCGAACAGCACGCGGTCGGTACCCACCATGTTGACGATCTCGGTGAAGCGGTCCTCCCAGAACGGGGTGATGTAGACGCAGCGTTTGAATGCCTCGACCGGGTCCTCGCTGAACGACTGCGGCATCTTCTTATAGACGCCTTTGAGGCCCTTGAAGAGGTCTGGCACCCAGTCGGCGCCGTTCTCGATGGACAGGATCCGCAGGTCGGGATTGCGCGACAGCGCGCCGTGGCAGACCAGCGCGCCCATGGCGTCCAGGATCGGCCGATGGCCCATCGCGAAGCTGCGGAATGGCGTCGGCTTGAACGGCAGGAACTCGTCACCCGGCTCCCACACGTTCGCGAACTCGGAGTAGCCGCTGTCCGAGGCGTGCATCGACACCGGGAGCTCGGCTTTGATGCAGGCCTGCCAGAACGGGTCGAACTCCTCGAGGCCGAAAGAGCGGCTGCCCTTGAAACCGGGAACCGGCGCCGGGCGCACCAGCACCGTGCGGGCACCGCGCTCCAGCACCCATTCGAGTTCTTCAAGAGCGCGCTCGACGATCGGCAAGGTGATCACCGGAGTCGCGAAGATGCGCCCCTCGTAGTTGAACGACCACGTTTCGTACATCCATTGGTTGAGCGCGTGGATGACGTCGTGAGTCATCTCCGGGTCGTCCTTCATGCGCTCTTCGACGAGGCTGGCCAGCGTCGGGAACATCAGGGCGTAGTCGATGCCGAGCTCGTCCATGACCTCCAGCCGCGGCCCGGGCTCGCGGAAAGCGGGGATGGCCTTCATCGGCTCGCCGAGGATTTCGCGGTAGCTCTTGCCCTGGGCGCCGTTACGGAAATAGTCCTCCTGGGCGCCCGGCTTGGCGACCTTTTCGAACGTCGGGTTCGGGATGTACTCGCTGATGTGGCCGCGCACCACGATCTTGGTGCGACCGCGCACCTGTACGTAGTCGATCACGTGTTTGCGGTTCTCCGGGAGGAACTTGGTCAGCGCTTCCTGCGGTTCGTACATGTGGTTGTCGGCGTCGAACACGGGGAAGGAAAGTTCGCGAGACGGCATGGCGATCTCCTTGCAGCAGTCTTGATTCTCAGTCGGTGGTAATGACGTTACCACTTTTGCGCAACAACGTGTACCCGTGCCCGGACGGCTATGCGTCCGGCCAGCTGGGGAGCTTGGGTGTGGTTCCCTCGATCACCGCGAAGTTCACCGTCGCCGTCGCGAGGAGCTCGTCGCCGTCGCCGTAAATGTCGACTTGCATGACCATCGACCGGCGCCCGGACCGCAGCATCCGGGGCACCGCGAACGCCGAGCCTTGCCGGATCGGCCGCAGGTAGCGGACGAACAGGTCCGCGGTCGTCATCGTGGTGCCCGGTTGCAGGTATTCGAGGCCGAACTGTCCTCCGGCCACGTCCACGAGCGTCGCGATCAAGCCGCCCTGCAGCGCGCCGGAGGTGTTCACGACTTGCGGGCTGACCGGCATCGTCATCGCGAATTCGCCCTCGCGCGAACCCGGCCGCATGCCGATCTGCGCGAACAGCTCCGAGAGGGATGGCGCGGCCGACTCCTCGTCGGTCTCCCGGATGCCGAGGGCGCGGCTGCAGAAGTCATACAGCTGGCCGGCGTCGATCGGCGTTCCGTTCAATTCGCTGCCCAGCCAATGCAATCGCTGCGCGCCCACTATCGTCTGCATGACGATCGCGGCCGCCGCGCCGACGTCGAGTCCAGGGTTGAACACGCCCTCGGTGATGCCTTGCCCGACAATGTCCCGAATCAGTTGGTGCATGGGGGAGAGCACGCGCGCGTATTCGCGCGGACGGGTCTCGGCCAGGTACTGGTTGTAGAGGCCGAGCGCGCGATTGAGGCTGTCCTGGGTGGTTGATTCCGGTTGTTGGCTGACGCGGTCGATCAGCAGCTTGAGTGCGGAGGTGCTGTCCAGGCCGGTGGTCTCGGCGCGCCAGCCCTGCGCGGATTGCGCGATGGTCCTGTCGAACAGCGCCAGCAATAACTCGTCCTTGCTGCCGAAATGCTGGTAGAAGGCCCGCAGCGAGGTCTTGGAGCGTGCCACGACCTCCTGCACGGTGAAGTCGGTGCGTCCGGTTTCGCCCAGTATCGCGACTGCCGTTTTGATGAAGCGCTCGGCGCGCGTCACTTCGGTTTCATCGTTGGGACCGGTCATGAGAATGAGGTTACCGCGCGTTGTGGCATATCCGCGAAGGTGGAAACCGAATATCCTGCCGCCATGGCCGCGACGGTGACAGGGAAGATCGCATTCGTTACCGGCGGAGCGTCCGGCATCGGTGCCGCGTTGACAACAAAGCTGTTCGACGGGGGTGCCGAGGTCTGGATCGCCGATCGGCAGATCGGGCTGGCGCAGGAGCTGGCACAACGCCTCGACAATGGCGGTGCAAGGGCGCATGCGGTCGAGCTCGACGTGCGCGACTACTCGTCGTTCGAGGGCGCCGTCGCCGCAGCGGTAGAGCAATCCGGCCGGGTCGACTACCTGTTCAACAATGCCGGCATCGGGGTCGCCGGCGAGGCCGACTCATACACGCTCGATGACTGGAACGACGTCTTCGATGTGAACCTGGGCGGCGTGGTGCACGGGATTCAAGCGGTCTACCCGGTCATGATCCGGCAGGGCTCCGGTCACATCGTGAACACGGCGTCGATGGCCGGTCTCGTCGCCTCGCCCGGCTCGGTGAGCTACACCGCCACCAAACACGCGGTCGTCGGAATTTCGAAGGCGTTGCGGGTGGAGGCCGAGCGCCACGGGGTGCGGGTATCGGTGCTTTGTCCGGGCGCGATCCGGACGCCGATCCTCACCGGCGGTAAGTATGGACGGGTCGATATGCCCGGCGTCAGTGACGAGGACATCCTCAAATCGTGGGAGCGGCTGCGGCCGATGGCGCCCGAGAAGTTCGCCGAGCGCGCGCTTCGTGCCGTGTTGCGGGGAGACGCGATCATCGTGGTACCGGCATGGTGGAAGGCGTTTTGGTACCTGGAGCGGCTCTCGCCGGCGTTGTCGATGCGATTGACGAAGGTAGCGCTGCAGCGCATGCGTGAATTGGAGTCCGCCGCTTCCTGATTGAACTCTCAGGAAAGCAGTACCGACGGTACGAATAACCGGTCCCTCGGGCGGGTACGCGCTTGAGTGAACAGTTGTTCCGCGGCGCGGCGCCGTTCGCTTCGCTGGTGGCTTGACTGTTCGTTTCGAGGCAACGAAGGAACCGGCGGAGGCGCTTCGTCGGCGGGAGGAGCTTCTCATGCCAGAGGTCCAACTTCACCACGAAGGACACCCGAAGTACCGGCGGATGGTCCGTTTCGATTGGTCGGACACACCCCTTCACTGGGTGCCCGGCGACCCGTTTTCGACCCACATGATCAACGTCCTGCATCTGTTGCTTCCCGAGGGTGAGCGGCACTTCATCAAGGCCGTCCTCGAGGCGTCGTCGCTGGTCGATGACCCCGAGTTGGAGGCGGCCATCAAGCCGTTCATCCAGCAGGAGTCCTGGCACGCCTGGGCGCACCAGATCGTGCTGGACCACCTGGCCGAGCAGGGCATCGACACCAAGCCGTACACCGACCGGCTCGGGAGACTGTTGTCGATAACGCTGGGTGACGCCCCCAAGTGGTTTCCGCCGGCACTGAAACGGTGGTGGCTGTATCGCCGGCTGGCCGATGTGGCCGCGCTGGAGCATTACACCGCGATGCTGGGCCAGTGGGTGCTGACCAACCGAGGCCTGGACTACGCGAAGGCCGATCCCATGATGCTGGACCTGCTGCGCTGGCACGGCGCCGAAGAGGTCGAGCACCGCTCGCTGGTGTACGACGTCTTCCAGCACGTCAGCGGCAACTACTGGATCAGGGCGTTCTCGATGTTCTTCACCACACCGTTGTTCGTCGGCTGGTGGATCGCGGGCGCTCGCTACCTGATGGCCCAGGATCCGACCATCGACCAAAAGTGGCGGTGGCGGGACTGGCTGTGGGCCGCCCGCGAGTACCGGGTGGTCGGCCCCTGGAAGCTCATGGTGACGACGCCGGTCCGGTATCTGCGGCCCAGCCACCATCCCAACGACGAGGCGTCCACCCAGATGGCGGTCGACTACCTGAACTACTCGCCGGTGGCGAAGGCGGCCCAGGAGCGGGCGCGCGCTCAGGCCAAGTCGGGCGGACCCGACGGTTCCCGCGGGGTTTCCGGCGTAGCAGCGGAAAGGGCTGAGGTTCGATGAAGGTTTCGGTGGATCTGGACACCTGCGACGGCAACGGCGTCTGTATGAGCATTTGCCATGAGGTGTTCGACGTGCGAGAAGACGGGCTCCACCTGCTCCAGGACGAGCCGCCCGCGGAGTTGCGCCAGCAGCTGATTGGCGCCGAAGTGTCTTGTCCCACGCAGGCGATCAAGGTGGAGGAGTGAGCCGATGCCGAGTCGTCAGCTGAAGGACGTGGTCGTGGTCGGTGCGGGCGTGGCTGGCACGCGGGCGGCCGAGACCCTGCGGCAAGAGGGCTACGACGGTGCGCTGACCATCGTGGGTTCCGAGCGGCAAGCCCCCTACCATCGCCCGCCGCTGTCGAAGAAGTTGCTTACCGGCGAGGTGCACCGGGCGGGTGTCGACCTGGCTCCGCAGTTCGACTTCGAGGCGCGTGTGCTGCGAGGGGCATCGGCGCTCAAGTTGGACATGGCCGCGCGGGTGGTCCACGTGCGCGACGAAAACCAGGATCTGGCAGTGCGATTCGACGGGCTGGTGATCGCCAGCGGCGCGGTCCCACGCCAATGGCCGGGCCCGGTTCCCGACGGTGTGTTCGTGCTGCGCACGGTCGAGGATTGCCTGGCGATCCGCCAGCGGTTGGGCTCGCGGCCCCGGGTCGTGGTGGTCGGCGGCGGGTTCATCGGTGCCGAGGTCGCCGCGAGTTGCCGGTCGTTGGGCCTGGACGTGGTGCTGATCGAGAAGGCCACGAGCCCACTACTGGCCGCCTTGGGCGGCGAGCTGGCACCTCGCTGGGCGGACCTGCACCGCGACCATGGAGTGGACTTACGGGTCGGCGTGGGTGTCGACGCGTTCGTCGGCGACGGCCGCGTGGAGGCGGTTCGGCTCACCGATGGTTCACAGGTTCCGGCCGATCTCGTCGTCATCGGACTGGGCGTGACTCCGGTCACCGATTGGCTCGAGGGCTCGGGAGTGCCTGTGGACGACGGCGTGGTCTGCGATGCCACAGGAGCGGTCGAGGGCGGCACTGACGTCGTCGCCGCCGGCGATGTCGCGCGGTGGTTTCATCCGCTGTACGAACGGCACCTGCGTACCGAGCACTGGGACGATGCCGGACGTCAGGGCGCATTCGCCGCCCGGACGCTGCTGGCGGGGCCGGACGACGCGGAGGCGTACGTCGACGTGCCATATTTCTGGTCCGATCAGTACGACGTGAAGGTGCAAATGCTGGGCGTACCAACCGATTACGATGCGCTCGAAGTTATCGAAGGCGATCCCGATACCTGGGAATTCCTCGCGGCGTACGGACGTGGCGGCCGCACCATTGCCGTGCTGGGGACGGTCTCGAATCGGGTGTACGCCTACCGCGATGCCATCGCGCGGCGCGCCGAATTCCCACCGCAACGGCCTGACTAGCCGCCCCGGGCCGCGATCATCGCGGAGCGATTGACCTTGGTCGCCGCGGTGCGGGGAATCGCGTCGACGAACTCGACGGTCTTGGGAGCCTTGTAGTGGGCGAGCCGGCTTTTGGCGTACTCGATCACCTGCTGCTCGGTGAGCCCATCGTGGCCCTCGGCGAGTTGCACCACGGCATGCACGCGGCGTCCCCACTGCGGATCGGAGAGCCCGATGACCACCACGTCGGCGATGCCCGGGTGGCCCGCGAGTGCCGACTCCACCTCGGCGGGAAAGACATTCGCGCCGCCGGTGACGATCATGTCGACGCGGCGGTCGACGATGTAGAGGTAGCCGTCGTCGTCCAGGTATCCGATGTCGCCGGCCGACACGAAGCCGTCGTCGGTCGACGGCAGTGGCGCCGCGCCGCCCAGGTAGCGGGATCCCGCGCTCATCGGCGCGCGCAGATAAACCTCGCCGTGTTCGCCGGGACCGAGCGGTTTCTTGTCGGCGTCCAGGATCCGGATCTCGGTGTCGCGGAAGCCGCGGCCGACGCTGCCCGGGTGAGCGAGCCACTCGTCGGCCCGCAACGCGGTCAGCCCGAGGTTCTCGGTCATGCCGTACGCCGTCACGATCCGCTCGGGGCTGAGCAGCTCGCACCAGGTGTGCATGAGCGACGGCGGCATCACCGCTGCGCCCTGCAGGATGAACACCACGCTGGACAGGTCGCGCTGCCGGACGTCGGGCCGGGCCGCGATGCGTGACAGCATGGTTGGCGTGGCCGTGAAGTTGGTGATCCGATAGCGTTCGATCACATCCAAAACCAGTGCCGCGTCGAACTTTTCGAGCACCACCAGATGGTCGCCGGCGAGCAGGAACAGGAAGGTGGCGAACCCGTTGGTGTGATACATGGGCGCGGGCACCATGATGGTCTGGGGCTGGGCCACCGGCGTCCAGTTCGCCAGAAACGGTTCACCGTGTTGCGGCGTCCACAGCGACGGCGCGAGGCTGAGGATTACCTTCGGCACACCGGTCGACCCGCTGCTGCAGATGCCGTTGGAGTGGGGGGCAACGGCCTCGGGCAGCGGGCTCGAGGACTCGACGCCCGCGCGCGCCTCTAGCTCCCAGCGGGTGGTTTCGTCGACGACGACGGCGGGATCGATCACCTCGCGCACCCGCTCTCGCTCCCACTCGGGCAGGTCCCAGTGCATGGGTACGGGAACCGCGCCGATCTTCCAGCATCCGAGGGTCCCCAGCACGAGGTGTACCGAATTCGGGATAGCAAGCGCGACAAGGGAACCCGTCTCGCCGCCGCTGGCCGCCAGCGCACGTCCCCACTGGTTGGCGCGGGCGTCGAGCTCACCGAACGTCAGCGACTGTGCGCTGCCGTCGAGCGCGACGACCGTCACCGCCGTGTCGTCGCGCCGCTCTTCGGCGAGCTGCGCCAGTTTGGTCCCGAACGGGATTCCGTCTTCGAGCGGGTTGGGTGTTGCCGAAGGCGCGACGGGCTGGGTGCTCATGCCGATACCGGACCGCTGAACAGTGTCTCCAGCGAGCCGTCCGGCACACCGGGTATCAGCCGCAGCGTCAGCTCCTCGGTGCTCAGCGGCAATCGGATCAGCGGCTGGGTGTGCCGGTCGAGCACGCTGACGTCGGACTCGTCGCAAAAGCCCAGCGCGCCGAGCAATTGATGGGAGGTCCGCAGCACCTGCCGCGCGGTGTCGGATGCCTTGAGTCGAAGGACGAGCGCGTCGGCCGAACGGGCTTGCGGTGCTACCGATTCCGGACGGGAGATGGTGTATTTGGCCAGCTCGTGGAGCCCGCGCACCGCAACGGCGGCGTCCGCGACGGCGAAACGGACCGCCTGGAAGTCTGCCAGCGGCTTGCCGAACTGGATGCGGGCGCGCACGTGTTCGGTGACGATTCGCAGCGACTGTTGCACCGCTCCCAGAATCCGCCATGATCCCAGCACGAGATGAAGATTAACGTCGGCGGCCGGGACGGTTCCATCCGGTGCGCTCAGGGTGGCCGGCACCAGAAACGGCCCCAGTTTCGCGTTGGTCCGCGACCCGGGCTGCGGGTGGTAGCGGTTGCCGTCCAGGTCCGCGGCGATCCAGTCGCCGGGCAGATCGCCGTGATCGATGCGCGGCGCGTCCGGATTGACCAGGGCCAGGCGGGCGCCGTCGATTGTCAGCAGCTCTTCGACGAGCGGATAGGGCAGCGCCGTCGCGCCGGCGGCCTGACAGAGCACCGCGGCGGCCAGCAGATCGTCGGCCGCCGAGCGGACGTCGAGCTCGAACGCGCCGACCTCGCTCAGCGCCGCGCGCGCCGACCGCCGAACCTCGTCATCTGTCTCGGCGCGCAGCGCCGCAGGCGGCCCGCCCAACCGAGTGAGCCGCTTGGCGGCAACGTCGGCGAAGTCGCTGATATCTTGTGGCAGATCGGTTTTCACCGGTGCCCTCCCAACACGTCACGCGCCACCAGCATTTTCTGCACCTCGATGGTGCCCGATGCCACGGTGGCCGCCTGTGCGTACCGCCAATGGTCTTCGATCGCTCCGTGCAGCGGTGCCGAAGCACCGCTGTCCAGCGCGGTGGGGCCCAGCACGTCGAACAGCAGCTCGGCCACCTGCTGATCGCACGTCGTGGTGACGATCCGAGCGGCGCTGGCGGCCGCGCCCGCCGCGGCATCGTCCTGCAGCGACACCGCCCGATAGGCCAGCAGCCGCGCCACCCGGAGGTCCACCAACGCACGTACCCAGCGGGCGCGAATCGATTCGGGCAACGCATTCCAGTCGTCGCCGAGCTCGGTGCGCATCCGGTCGAGCAGCGATTCACAGCGGGCGTACCGCGCGATGCCCACCCGCTCGAATGCGAGCGCCTCGCGCATCACCCGCCACCCGTCGCCGATCTCGCCGAGGACGTCGCCGGGGTACGCCGGCACGTCGTCGAGGAACATCTCGTTGAGGTGGTGCGGTCCGAGCATCGATCCGATGGGCCGGACGGTGAAACCGGGCCGGTCCATCGGGATCAGAAACAGGGTGAGCCGCTTGGGCTTTGGGGCGTCGGGGTCGGTGCAGGCCGCCAGCACACACCAGGACGCCATCAGCGCGTACGACGTCCAGACCTTCTGGCCGGTGATGCGCCAGCCGTCGCCGTCGGGCGTGGCGCGGGTACGCAACGATGCGAGGTCGGTTCCGGCCTCGGGTTCGGAAAAGCCTTGGCACCAGATCACGTCGCCGGAGGCGATGGCCGCCAGGTGCTTGGCCTTCTGTTCGGCGGTGCCGTAACGCATCAGCGCCGGACCCACCCAGTTGATCCCCATGTACTGCGGACCGCGCGGCTCGTGTTGGGCCCACATTTCCTCGCGCAACACCGTCTGCTGCCACACCGAACCACCGCCGCCCCCATGCTCTTTCGGCCAGGCCAGGGCCAGCAGCCCCTCCGAGGCGAGCAGCTTGCAGAATGTCTCGGTGGTTGCCAGGTCGCGGGGATCGTCGGTGCAGGCGCCCAGGAAGTCGGCGGGAATGTGATTGGCTATCAGCTCCCGCAAGTGGTTTCGCAGTTGGCCGGCATCGTCGCCGAGGTCGTAGTCCATCGTGCTCATCCCTTCGGCAGCCCGAGCACCCGCTCGGCGATGATGTTGCGCTGGACCTCCGACGTTCCGCCGTAGATGGTTGCCGCCAGCGCATCCTGGCGTTCGAAGAGCAGATCGGGGTCGCCTGCCGAACGCGGACCCGCCGCGGTGGCGCTGAGCTCCCAAACACGTTGCAGGGTAACCGATCCGAGCAGTTTCAGGATGTCGGCTTCGGGGCTGGGCCGTCCCGCCAATTCGTCGCCGAGCGCGCGGTAGCCGGTGGCCCGCAGGGCTTCGGCATCGGCGAGCAGCGAGCCGAGCTCGGTGTAAAGATCGTCGTCGTGGGCGCCGCGGACCGAGTCGAGGCCGCGCTTGATCTCGACCCAGTTCATCACCCAGATCATCTGGCGCTCGTGCTGCAGCGAGGCCAGCGCGACGTTCCAACCGCCGTGCAGTGGCCCCAGCAGGTTTTCGGCGGGCACCTCGACGTCGTCGAGGAAGACCTCGCAGAACGTCTCGTCGGAGATTGACGCCATCCGGATGGGTTCGATCCGCACCCCGGGCGAGTGCAGGTCGAGGATCAGGCACGAGATGCCGCGGTGTTTCGGTGCGTCCGGATCGGTGCGCGCATACAGCGTGCACCACCGCGACTCGTGTGCCTGGGTGGTCCAGATCTTGTGACCGTTGACCCGGAACGCGTCTCCGTCGCGCTCGGCGCGAGTGCGCAAGCCGGCGAAATCCGACCCGGCTTCGGGCTCGGACATGCCCAGCGCCCACCATTCGTCGCCGCGCAGCAGGGGCACCAGCAGGCGGTCGATCTGCGCGGGCGTGCCGAACTGGCGAATGCCGGGCGCGGCGACGTTGGGGCCGGCGATGTTGGGCAGCTTGGGCGCCGAGCGCATCGCCCCCTCGAGTCGCACTTCCATGGCGTCGCGCAGGCCCAGTGATCGACCGCCGTGTTCGCGGGGCCACGTCGGTTGTATCCATCCGGCCTCGAACGCGGCCCGTTGATAGTCGCGCCGCAGGGCGAGGTCCCAGCGGTACTGGCGATACCTCTCGTAGTAGTCGTTCGGCAGGAATTCCGTCAGCCAGGCGGCGAATTCCTGCACGACGGCGCTCACGCCGCGCCCCCCGCAAAACGGCGGCCCACCGCGTGGTAGAGCGCGCGACTGTCGCCGAGTAGTGCGGCGCCTTGCCACGCACGCCGGACATAGAGGTGGATGTCGTGTTCCCAGGTCTGCGCCAGCGCGCCGTGCACCTGCACCGCGGTGCGCACGCAATTGGCCGCCGCGTCGCCGGCCGCCGCCTTGGCCAGCGCCGCTGCGGTCCAGGCGTCCGCGGGCGCGACGCTAGGGTCGCCGAGGCGGGCCGCCGCCGCATACGTGAGGCTGCGGGCGCGTTCCAGGCCGACGTAGTTGTCGGCCAGCGCGTGTTTGATCCCCTGGAAGGCCCCGATCGGGGTACCGAACTGACGGCGCGCCTTGGCGTGCTCGACGGATCGATGCAGGGCGGCGCTGGCCACGCCGACAAGGTCGGCCGCGGCGGCTACCAACGGCGCCGTCAGCGCCGACCCGACGCCGACCGGTGCGGTCGCCAACGGCTCGACGTCGATCTCCACGTCGGCCACCGGTTGGGCGGGGTCGGTCGACTCGCCCGACGGCACCGGCGTCACCCCGTCGCCGCAGCGGGCCACGGCCACCAGGACGCCGTCATCGGATCGGGCCAGCGTGACGATCAGCTCCGACCGGGACAGGTTGGGCACCGCGACGGCCCGTCCGCGCAGGCGCCCGTCCCGCAGGGTCATCGGGGCCCCGGGCAGTCGGCGGCCGGGGCAGTGCACTGCCAGGGTGGCGACGACGCCGCCGGCGATGTCGGCCAGTGCCGCGTCGAGGCCACCGGCGCGCAACGCACCCGCGGCCAGGCCGACGCTGCTCAGCAACGGGATCGGCGCGATTGCGGCGCCGCACTCCTCGAGAACAACCGCCAGCTCGACGGGCCCGTAATCGCCGCTAGCCTCGGGTGCGGCAAGTTCTGTCCAGCCGAGGTCGACCACCGTCTTCCACACGGCGCGCCAGCGTTCGGGGTCGGTCGTCGCTTGCCGAGCGGCGTCGGGGGGACACTCGGTGCGCAGGATGTCGCGCACAGTGTCGCGCAGCGACAGCTGCTCCGAAGTCAGACCGACGTCCATAAGACCCCTAACATAATAAAAATAGTAAACTAGCGACGCTGTTGCAATCGGCGCGAGCATTGGGTGGGCGCATGGTCGAGTGGTATCTGTTCCTGCCGCAGGTGAGGTTGTCCGCGGCCGACATCGCCGATCGGGCGCTGCACGCCGAGGCCAGCGGCTTCGACGGAATCGCCTTCATCGATCATCTGGAAGCTCCCGGGCTGCCCAACGAAAGTATTTGGGAGGCAATGGCGATTGCGACGTGGGTGGCGGCCAAGACCCAGCGGCTGCGCATCGGTCACCTGGTGCTGTGCGACGCCTTCCGGCATCCCGCCGTGCTCGCCAAGCAAGCCGTCACCCTGTCGGAGGCTTCCGAAGGGAGATTCGACCTCGGCCTCGGCGCGGGATCCTGGCCCGCGGAATTCAGCAGATTCGAAGTGGGCCAACAGGATCCGGTGGCCCGCGTTGCGCAGCTCGGCCGTCACCTGGCCCTGCTCCGCCAGTACTGGGGCGACGGCGCCGACGAGGGCGGCCCCGTTCAGCTACCCAACCGGAACCATCCGATACCGCTGGTCCTGGGCGGCAGCGGACCGCGCATGATGGAACTCGTTCGTAACTATGCGGATTGGTGGAATCTGCAGGCGGATCGCCTCGACCGGCTGCCGAAGCTGGCCCCGCGAACGGGATCCGCGCGGGTCTCGGTTCAGCAGATGATCGGGTTCGCCCGGTCGGGCGACGATCCGAACGCCGTCCGCGAGGTGAGCACCCGACGATTCGGCACCCTGGGGTCGGGCCTGGTGTGCGGCGACGCCGACGAGCTGATTCGGCACTTCGGCGGTCTGGCCGGCCAGGGCGTCGAGCGGTTCTATGTGTGGTTCGCCGATTTCGCCAAGCCCGATTCGCTGCGGGAGTTCGGCGAATCGGTGATCAAGGCGTTCCCTGACGCCGGCGCCGCGCTTCGGTAGGCACCACCGGCGGGCGGGCATACGGGCCCCGCTGCACGGCGGAAAGCCGTATCTCCGGTAGGTCGACCGACGGGTCGACGGTGTCCAGCCAGGCGACCGCATCCGCGACGTCGGACACGCGAATTGCGTACATCTCGAAGGGAACATCCTGCAGCATCTCGGTTTCCACCGGGCCGGGCGTGACGATGTGCACGGCGATGCCGTCGCGGTCGACCTCGAGCGCCAACGCGCGGGCGAACGCGTTCATGCCGGCCTTCGACGCGGAGTAGGCGGTGCGGGCCATCATGGGCTCGTGCGCCGCCGACGACGAGATGAACACGAACCGCGAGCCCGCGCGCATCCGGGGCAGTGCCGCGGCGGTGACGACGAAGCACGAATCCAGGTTGGCCGAAATGATCGTCCGCCACTGCTCGAAGGTCTGCTTGCGCGCGTAGGTTCCGCCCAGCGTGCCGGCCGCGTGAACGACGAGGTCGATCGTGTCCAATGTGCTTATCGCAGAAGCAAATCCGTCCGGGTCGGACGCATCGGCCACGACGTATCGCGCACCGAGCTCCTCGGCGGCCGCGCGCAGCGGGCCCTCGCGCCGGGCTACCAGCACCACGTCATAATCCAGCTCGCACAGCTTGCGACCGCATCCCTTGCCGATCCCGCCGCTGCCGCCGGTGACCACTGCGGTTCGCATGGACTTGCCGCTCACCCAGCAGGCTGCCTCTCAGGAGTGCCGGATATCCCGCGGGCGTGACCCTGAACGGGACTGGGCCTGCGGTGAAAGCGCGTAGATCCGTTGATCGGGCCGGCCGGACAGCACATACGTTTGCGTGTCGGCGAGGTGGCGGCCCGCGATGCGACGAGCCCGGTCGACGTCACCCTCCGCGATCGTCTCCGTCAGCTTGGTGTGGGTGGCCAGAACCGCGCGGCGCTGCGCCAGCGACGGGTAGGTGCCTCGTGCGGCGCTCTCGTCGGCCCACTGCTGTTCGTGGCTGGTCCACAGCGTCTCCAGGCTGCCGACGACCGCGATGATGGTGTGGTTTCCGCAGCCGCGAACCATGAGATCGTGGAATTCCCGGCCGATTTCGGTGAAAAGCCGACCGTCGTCGAGGTGTTCGGCCATCGAATCGTTGACCCGCTTGAGCTCCGGCACCAACGTGTCGGCGCGGTCGGGCCGCTGGGCGGCCAGCGCGGCGCAGGCCGGCTCGAGTTCCTGCAGCGCCATGCCCAGATCGGCGACCGCAACGGACTCGCTCTGCAGAAGCAGGCCAAGCATGTAAGCAGCGCTGGTCTTCGCCGGTGCGTGCACGACGGCGCCGCCGCGGTTGCCCCGGCGGACCGAGACGAGTCCCTCGGTCTCGAGGATCCGCAGCGCCTCGCGCAGGGAGACCAGGCTGACGTTGAACTGTTCGACCAGTACCTCCTGGCGGGGCAGCAGATCGCCGTCGGCGAGCTCGCCGTCGATGATCTGACGGCGCAACTCGTCGGCTACGATTTCGGCGATCCGCGGCGCCGACAACCGGCGCCTTGCGTCGGTCCCAATTCCCAAGGCGGTCATCCGATCCTCGATACAAGCAACTGGCTGGCTTAGCTATCTTAGCAGTAATGGTATAAATAGCTGGGTGAGTCGCGGATCCGACGCCCGGCCGACACCGCTGCACGACCTGCGTGTCGTCGAGATCAGTGACCGGATAGCCGGCAGCTACTGCGGCAAGTTGTTGGTCGACGCCGGGGCGCAGGTACGGAAAATCGAACCACCGCAAGGGGATTCGTTGCGGCGGTATTCCGCCACCTGTTCGGCGGTGCCGGAGGGCTCCAGTTCGCCGTTGTTCAGTTACCTCAACGCGGGCAAGCGCAGCATGACCATCGCCGGGGACGCTGAAGATTTGGCGCGCTATCACGCCGAATTGGCCGCCGCCGATGTCGTGATCGTCACCGCCGGCCGGTCGCGGGCGGCGGCGCTGGGGATCGATCCGGATGTGCTCCTGGCCGACTCGCCGCGGGCGGTCATCGTCACCATCTCCGACTTCGGCTGGACCGGACCGTACGCCGACCGCGCCGCCAGCGAGTTCACCCTGCAAGCGTGGGCCGGCTCGCCCGGCTTCCGGGGCGACCCCGCCGGGCCCCCGATCACCATCGGCGGCGACCTCGGCGAGTACATGGGTGGTGTGTTCGCCGCGTTCGGTGCGCTCGCGGTGCGCCGACGCGTCGAGCGCGGCGGGCCCGGCGAACATCTCGACTTGTCCATGCTCGAAGCGATGACCCTGATGCAAAGCAGCGAGTGGCTGCATTCGCAGTTGCTGCGGGTGCCTCCCATCAGCCGCACCACCGAGGTGCCGTCGATCGAACCCGCCAAGGACGGCTACGTCGGGATCACGATGGTCACCGGCCAGCAGTGGCTCGACTTCCTGGCAATGGTCGAATGCCCCCGGCTCGAGGAGATCGAGCAGCTGCGTTTTCAAATCGGCCGATGGGAGTACCGCGACCTGATCCGCGAGCAGATTCACCCGTGGCTGGCCGAACGGACCGTCGCGGAGATCGTCGAACTCGGGCAATTGTTCCGGCTGCCGATCGCCGAGCTGGGCAACGGCTCCACCATCCGGGACATGGAGTACATGACGCAGCGTGGCGTGTTCGTCCACAACCCCGCGGGCTTTCACCAGCCGCGCGCGCCGTGGCTGATGGCTGCGTGCGCCCCCGCGCCACCGGGCCACACCGCTGCCGTCGGCGCGGACAACGACGAGCCGCCTTGGCGGAAAAGCGAATTCGAGCCCGAGCCTGCGCCGAGGACGCGACCACTCGAAGGCGTTCGCATCGTCGACCTGACCGCGTTCTGGGCCGGGCCGGCCGCAACCCACCTGCTGGCCGCCTTCGGCGCCGACGTCGTCAAAGTCGAGTCGATCCAGCGGCCCGACGGCATTCGTTACTCCGGCGGGATGCGCAAAGACGTCGACGACTGGTGGGAGTACGGGTGGGTGTTCCACGCGATGAACACCAACAAGCGTTCCGTCACACTGGATTTGGGTTCCGATGAGGGTCGCCGCCTCTTCAAGAAGCTGGCGGCCGGAGCCGACGTCGTGATCGAGAACTTCTCGCCACGCGTGATGGACCACTTTGGGCTGACCGCCGAGGTGCTGTTGGAGGTCAACCCCAAACTCGTCGTCGCCCGGATGCCCGCGTTCGGGCTGTCCGGTCCGTGGCGCGACCGCGTCGGATTCGCCCCGACGATGGAACAGATCGCCGGGCTGGCCTGGGTGACAGGACTGCCCGACGCTGCGCCGGTGGCGCCGCGGGGAGCGTGCGATCCGCTGGCCGGCGTGCACGCCGCCTTCGCCGTGCTGGCTGCGCTGAACTTCGCCGAGCGCACCGGGACGGGGCAGCTCGTCGAGCTGCCGATGCTGGAAGCCGCGTTGAACGCCACCGCGATACAGGCGATCGAATCCGAGGTCTTCGGGGCGACGCTGAGCCGCCGTGGCAACCGCGGGCACTGCGACCTGATCCAGAACCTCTATCGCTGCGCCGGCTCGGACGATTGGATCGCGGTCACGGTGCAAGACGACCGGCAGTGGCGCGCCCTGGTCGAGCTGATGGATCGTCCCGCGTGGTGTGACGAGGGCCTGTGCACCGTCGCCGGCCGGCGCGAGCGAGCCGACGACATCGATCGACGGCTGGCTGAGTGGTTCGCCGCCCAGCCCCTGGACTCCGCGGTGGAACGGCTGGCCGGCGCGGGCATTCCCGCGGCACCCGTCGTGTCGCCGTCGCTGGTGACCGACAACCTCCAACTCCGTCATCGGGGATTCTTCGAGGCACTTGACCATCCGAGCACGGGGGCCGGTCTCTATCCGTGCCCACCGTTCGCGGCGCTGGCCGGTCAGGAAAGGTGGCTGCGGCGTCCGGCGCCGCGGCTGGGCGAGCACAATGGGGAGATACTGCGCGATCGGTGCGGGCTGACCGACGACGAACTAAAGAAACTTGCCACCGACGGGGTGATCGGGACCCGTCCCAAAGGCCTCTAGGAGTAAGGGGACATCTGATGCGCGTCACCGTTGACGAGAACCTGTGTGAAGCCAACGGCTTCTGCGAATCCATCGCCGCCGACATATTCGAACTGGGCGACGCCGACGTCGTGCAGATCGCGGACGGACCGGTGTCGCCCGAGCGGGAGATCGACGTCCGCGCCGCCGTCGACCAGTGCCCGAAGGCCGCCCTGCGGCTGGTCGACTGATCTATCGCCCGGTCAGCGATACCGCCATCTCGTCGTAGATCGACATGTTGGTGGTCAGATTCGGATAGGTCACTGTGGCCGGACCGATTTCGATGTCGCCGCAGCGCAGCAGCAGCTCGTCGAACACCGCGCGAAGTTCGGCGCGCGCCAGCATCGCGCCCAGGCAGTGGTGTGGGCCGCCGCCGCCGAAAGCCACATGCGGGTTGGGCTGCCGGCCGATGTCGAAGGTGAACGGCGAGGCAAAGACGTCCTCGTCGCGGTTGGCCGAACGCAGCATCGACACCACTCGGTCGCCCTGCGGGATGTGCTGACCGTCCATCTCCACGTCGACCTTGGCGGTGCGCGTCCAGTACGCCACCGGCGACGCCCAGCGCAGCACCTCCTCGACGGCGGTGGGCCGGAGTTCTTCGTGTTCGCGATACCGTTGCGCCTGTTCGGGATTGGCGACGAAGGCCTGTAGCCCGATGGCCAGAGCGTTCTTGGTGGTATCGCTGCCGGCGAACGTCAACACGAAGAAGAAGAATTCGAGTTCGTTGGCGGGCAGGCTGAACTCTTCGCCGTCGTCGCCGGTGATCACCGCGGAGGCCAGCGTGCTCCAGATGTCGTCGGCGGGATTGCGCCGCTTTTCGGCGGTGAGCTCCATCGCGTACCCGAAGATGGTGGCATAGAGATCCGTATAGCCCTGGCGGCTTGGCCGCGCCCCGGGCGAGTTGGCCTCCAGGATGCGGTCCAGGGAGTCGAAGATTCGCGGCCGGTCTTCGTCCGGTATGCCGATGATGTCGCCGATGACCGTCATCGGCAGCGCGTCGGCGACGTCGGAGATCCAGTCCCCGCCGCCCTCGGCGAGTAGGTCGTCGATCATCCGCGCCGCGCGCGCCCGGATGCCGTCCTCGAGTTTGGCGATCGCGCGTGGGTTGAACGCGTGGGAGATGAGTTTGCGGCGCTTGTTCAGTCCCGGCGGGTCCATGTTGATGATCGTCGGATACGACGAAAACATGCCGACCGGCTGGATCAGCGGGCCGTCGACCGCAGTGAACGAATCGGTGTCCCGATGCAGTCGGACGGCGTGACGGTGCTTGGTGGTCACCCAGAAATCGCGCTGCACGCCCCCGGAAAACAGTGTGGCGACGCCCGGGGTCAGTTCGTGGCGGAAAAGCGGCCTGGTGCGGCGCAGCTCGGTGAATAGCTCGTCCGGAAAACCGTTGCGCCACAGGGCGAGATCGGATAGATCCACCGCCGCAGCAGTCATTTGCAACCTCGCTCAGTCCGGACGTGCCTCGCGCCGCGTTGACGTTCAATGCTTAAGATAGTAAAAATAGATCCAGACGTCGAACCGCGGTCGGCCCAGTAGCGCACGGCTCCTGCTGGTCCAGGCGGGATACGGAGTACTCGTGACGCATACGATTTCAGACCCAACCGAGTCCGATCCGTCGGAACGGGAGTTCGGACAGGGTGGCATCGCGCTGTCGACCTACCGGTTCCCCACGGGCTGGTTCATCGTCGCCTTCGCCTCCGATCTGCAGGCCGGCCAGGTCAAGCGGCTGCACTACTTCGGCGAGGAGCTGGTGCTGTTCCGCACCGAGTCCGGCGAGGTCCATGTGATGGACGCCTATTGCCAGCATCTCGGCGCGAACCTGGGCGTCGGCGGCACCGTCGAGGGCGAGAACATCGTCTGCCCCTGGCATGGTTGGCGCTGGCGCGGCGACGGCACCAACGCGCTGATCCCGTACAGCAAGATCGGATGCAAGAACAACGTCCGCATCCGCACCTACCCGAGCCAGGAGTGGTACGGCTTCATCGTCGTGTGGCACGAGCGTCACGGCCGGGCGCCGTACTGGCAACCGCCGGTGCTGCCCGAGCTGGAAACCAACGAGTACTACCCACTGCACCCGCACACCCAGATGCTCAACCGCGTCAAGGTGCACCCGCAGATGATCATCGAGAACGCGGCCGACCCGTACCACGTGCAATACGTGCACAAGGCCGCCAATCCCGCGACGACGGCCTCATTCGAGGTATCGGGCTATCACCTGCACGCCACCGTCAACGCGCATTTCGGCGGCGGCCGGGCATCGACCTGGTTGACCCCGAACGGGCCGGTCGACGCGAAGATCATCTACGACAACTACTCGCTGGGACTGGGCATCGTGCGGTTCCCCAGCGACCTGGTCGGCACCATCCAGGTCACCGGGCAGACGCCGGTCGACGAGGATTACACCGACTACTTCTACACGCAGGCGTCCGTTCGCGAGCCGGGCGACACCGGCGACGTGCCCACCGGGCGTGCCGCCAAATTCCTGGCCCTGCAGCAAGAAGTCATCAAACAGGACTTCTTCACCTGGGAGAACATGAAGTATCTGGAAAAGCCGAACCTGGCGCCCGAGGAGGCACACGACTACGCCGCCCTTCGCCGCTGGGCCCACCGCTTCTACCCGGGAACCGAACCTTCGCCCACCGACTTCGGCTACACCGTCGCGGGTGAGCCCGACCCGGCGGCTGCCAAGGCCTGAGACTTGCTCGGGCCCTCCGATTTCGGCGTCGATCGTTTCACCGTGCCGGCCGTGCTGGATCGCCGGGCCGAGCAGTATCCCGACCGGGTGATGATGTCGATCGCGGGCGTCGACGTGACCTTCGAGCAGATGCGCCGACGATCCTGCGCCGCCGCGCGTGTGCTGACCGAAATGGGCGTCGGCCCAGGGGAATGCGTGGCGCTGTTCACCGCCACCTGCCCCGAGTGGGTGTACTTCTGGCTGGGCGCGGCGCGCATCGGCGCGGTAAGTGCGGCGGTCAACGCCGCGAACAAGGGCGACTTCCTGCTGCACACCCTGCGATTGGCCCAGGCCAAGGTGATTCTCACCGACCCCGAGCGACGTTCCCGCGTCGACGAGGTCACCGACGGGTTGGACACGGTTACTCACGTTGTGGTGCAAGATGATTCACTCGCCGAGGCGCTGAGCGCCGCGCCGGCGGGCGACGGCGTTAGGCCCGGCATAGCCACACGCGCCGACCAGCTGGGATCGCTGTTTTACACCTCGGGCACCACCGGGCCGTCGAAAGCGGTTGCCACGACGTGGCATTACCTGTTCTCGGTGGCCGCGACCGCCGCCGCGGCATGGGAATTTCGCGCCGGCGAGGTGCTGTGGACGGCGATGCCGTTGTTCCACCTCAGCGCCGCGCCCAGCGTGCTGGCCCCGATGCTGGTCGGCGGAACGACCGTGCTGGCGCAGGCTTTCCATCCCGGCGAGGTGTGGGATGACATCCGCGCCCGCGGCGCCATCGGCTTCGCCGGCGCCGGCGCGATGGTCTCGATGCTGCAGAACCTGCCGGCCGATTCGCGCGACGCGCAGCTGCCGCTGCGGTTCATCTCGGCCGCCCCAATCGACGCGAAGTCCTACCGTGCCATCGAAAAGCGTTACGGCTGCCGCATCGTCACGATGTACGGGATGACCGAAGCGTTTCCGATCGCCGTCAAGAACGTGGCCGACGACGGGGTTCCCGGGACGTCGGGCCGGCCCAACCCCAACTTCGAGGTGCGCATCGTCGACGAGGACGGCAGCCCGGTGCCCGCCGGCACCGTCGGGGAGATCACCTGCCGGCCCAGGCACCCGCACGTCATGAGCGAGGGCTATGTGACCGAGGGCCTGCAGGTTGCACCCCACCAAGAGTGGTTCCGCACCGGCGACCTCGGCCGGCTCGACGCCGACGAGAACCTGACCTATGTGGACCGCATCAAGGATTCGCTGCGCCGGCGCGGCGAGAATGTCTCCTCGGTTGAAGTGGAGGCCGTCGTCATGGGTCATCCCGCGGTGGCCGAAGCCGCCGCGATCGCGGTGCCCAGCGAGCTGGGCGAGGACGACATCCTGCTGATCGTGACGTTGCGTCCCGGCGCGACATTGGATTACGCGGAGTTGCTCGACTTCTGCGCCGCCCGCATGCCGTACTTCTGCGTGCCGAGGTTTGTCGAGACCGTCAGTGAACTTCCGAAGAACGTCATCGGGCGAATACGTAAAGATCTGTTGCGATCTCGGGGATTGAATCCCGGCGCCTGGGATCGTGAAAGGCACGGTTATATCGTTGCGCGTTGAATTGAGTTAGCGTTACATGCAGGCAATTTGCCCCGCGATTTCCAGAAAGGCTGGAGAGCCAAGATGACCCTGACATACCAGCAAGAGCAGTTCCTCCACGCCGCGATTGCCCGGGCAGCCATCCTCGACCTGACCGCCCGGCACAACCGGGCCTACTCCAACGGCGACCGTGACCGCTGGATCGCGACGTTCCGCCATTCCGGTGGCCGCTACACCCGAGATGGCGAGGTGTTCACCGATCTGCACGCGGCCTTCGATGGCGGCGACGGGCAGCGCCTGGTGAGCGTCGATCACGAGATCCGCGTCGACGGGGTTCACGCCACGCAACGCTGTGTTGCCGTGCTTTACGCCGCCATGTACGGCGACACCACGCTGCGCGCGACCGGGATGTTTCGGGACCACCTGATCTACGAGCGCGGCGGCTGGTATTTCGAATCCCGGGAGCTTTCTTGGGATTCGGTGCCCAGCCGGCACCCGCTGGTGATGTAAAGCGGCACCGATACGTGGACTCCGACCTCAGCTATCAGCTGACCTTCGGCACCTACGAGGATGCGCTGCGCATGGTCGGCGCGGCGGGCGAACCGCGAACCGCGAGGACCCCCGTCAGCGGCGCGCGCATCCAATTGTTCGCCGCGATGGTGCACGACGGCAATCGCTCGTATTGGGATGCCGAGTTCGCCCGGCAGAAGTGGGGCGGCCTGCTCGCCCCGCCGGCCCTCTTGATGGGCTGGCTGATACCTCCGCCGTGGGAACCGGCGGGCAGACCGCCGGCCGCCTCGATGGTGCTGAGGGTGCCGTTGCCCGGCACCACATTCATCAACGCGGCCAACGACGTCGAGTTTTTGGAGCCGATCGTCGAGGGCGATCTGCTGACCGTCGTCGAGGAGCTGGTTTCGGTGTCGCCGGAAAAGCGGACTCGACTCGGCGTCGGGCATTTCGTCGAAACGCTGGAGACCTATCGCCGTCAGGACGGGACCGTCGTCGCCACGTGTCGCAATACGTTATTTCGGTTCACTCCGGGCGGCGCCTCGTGACCGATCTGGACTGGAACGACATCAGCGTTCCCATGCAGCTGCCGGAGGTGGTCGACCACATCAGCTACCAGCGGGTCGTGGAGAACGCTGGGGCAACGTGGGATTACTTCCCGGGCCACTTCGATCCGAACTACGCCCAAAACCAGGGCAACCCAACGATTTACGTCAACACCATGCACCTCGCAGGATTCGCCGACCGCGTCGCAACCGATTGGGCGGGCCCGAGCAGCCGCGTGGTGCGCCGCTCACTGCGACTCGCCAGCCCGGTCTATGCCGGCGACACCATCACCGGCCGCGGCCAAGCGGTGGCCAAACGCCGGGACACCTCGGTGCGGCCGGCGCGCTGCCTGGTGGACATCAAGGTCGAGGTCACCAATCAGCATGGCGCCCTGTGCTGTCCGGTGGAGCTCACGGTGCAGTTTCCCAATGGCTGACGGCGTGGCCGAACTGCATCTGGCGGTATGCCGGCGGTTCGGCGAGGCGGTTCGGTCTGCCGATGGCAAATGGGACCGCCGCTCGCCGTGCGAGCAGTGGGATGCCAGGGCAGTGCTGGAGCACGTGATCGGCTTTCACGACGTGCTCATCCTTCGCCCCCTCGGGCTGAAACCCGTTCGCCCCCGCGAAGATCCGCAGGCGCGATGGCAACTCACCTATGACTCGCTGACGAAGGCCTTCGGCTCCGGCAGGATCACTGAGCTCGTCGCGTACAAGCTAATACCGAGCCTGACCCGCGACGTCTTGGTGCACACCTGGGACCTCGCGCGTGCGGTGGGCGCCGACGATCGCCTCGACCCGGGATGGTGCGAGCTGTTCTACGCGGAATTGCCCGCGGATCTCAAGGCCTTGGGCCCGCCCGGAATGTTCGGCGCCCCGGTCGCGGTGCCCGACGAAAGCGACGCGCAGGCAAGGCTTCTCGCGCGGCTCGGCCGCGATCCGTCCTGGCGATGGCTGCACTGACGCGCCGAGCGTGAAGTGGTTGCGAAAAATCGGCCGAATTTTCGCAGTGGCTTCACGCTCGCCGTTCTTTGGGGGACGGGGAACCCAACTTTTATAGCGGCGGCAACTGCCCTTTGCAGACCAACGTCTGCAGCTCGACGTACTCGTGCAGCCCCTCGGGACCGAACTCGCGTCCGATGCCCGATTGCTTGAAGCCGCCGAACGGCGCACCGATGTCGAGGGTGTACATGTTGATGCCGTAAGTCCCGGTGCGAACGCCCGCCGCGACCTCGAGACCATGCGCGATGTCGGCCGTCCACACGGAACCGGCCAGGCCGTAGTCGCTCTCGTTGGCGATGCGGATCGCGTCGTCCTCGTCGCGGTAGCGCAGCACGGTCAACACCGGGCCGAAGATCTCCTCCCGGGCGATGCGCATGTCATTGGTGGCGTCGGCGAACAGCGTGGGCCGCACGTACCAACCGCGATCGGCCGGGCTGTCCTCGCCGCCGAGGACCAGGCGGGCGCCCTCGCTTTGGCCGGACCGGATGTAGTCCTGGACGCGGCGTTGTTGCCGTTGGGCCACAAGCGGTCCGATGTCCGTCGACTCCTCGGCCGGGTCGCCGACGTTCAGGCCCGACATCATGCCGGCCAGCGCGTCGACGACCTCGTCATGGCGCTTCTCGCTGACCAGGATGCGGGTCTGGGCGACGCACGCCTGCCCGTTGTTCATCAGGCCGGCGGTCTTCAGGCCCGCTACCGTCTTGTCGACGTCCGCGTCGTCGAGGATGATCGCCGCCGACTTGCCGCCCAGTTCCAGGCTGTAGCGCTTCAGCTGCTCGCCGCACAGGGTGGCGATGCGGCGCCCGACGGCGCTGGACCCCGTGAACGCGACCTTGTCCACACCGGGATGGCGAACCAGCGCCTCGCCGACGTCGGTGCCGCCGGGGAGCACGGACACCACGCCTTCGGGCAGGTCGATCTGCTCGATCATCTCCGCCAACCACAAAGCGTCCAAAGGCGTTTCGGGTGCCGGCTTGACGATGACCGCGCAGCCCGCGATCAGCGCCGGGATCAGCTTGGGCATGATCAGGAATTGCGGCACGTTCCACGGCACGATCGCCGCGACCACACCGACCGGGGCCCGGCGCAGATGCACTTCGCCCAGCACGCCCTGGCGGCGTTCGACCCATGGGAAGTCGCGTGCGGCGGCCAGCGCGAGGTGGATCAGCGTCGCCGCGGCCGCCCCCTGGCCCATCCGGCTGAAGCTGCGCGGAGACCCCATCTCGTCGGTGATCAGGTCGGCCATCTCGTCCATGTGGCCGGCGTAGATCGCAGCGAGCTGTTCGACTTTGGCCATCCGGTCCGCGTGGCTCATCCGTGGCCAAGGGCCGTGGTCGAAAGCTTGCCGCGCCGCGGCGACGGCGGCGTCGACGTCCTCGGGTCCGGCCACCTGGATATGGCCGACCGGCTCCTCGGAGTGCGGTGAGATCACGGCGAGCTGCTGCGGGTTGGCGGGCTTGCGCCACTGCCCTCCGATGAAGAGTTCGTCATAGGAACGATGGTCGGATTTCTCTGTCATCGGGGCACTTCCTCGGGGATGGGACCGCGACCGCAACTTCGCTATTGACGCTAACATAGCGAAGAAAGCAGGATTGCGCCGTGGCAAGGAAGCGCACATCGTGAGCGACGACTGGCGCAGTTACCCGTTTCGGTTGGTGCCCGCCGACAGCCAGTTGGAGTTTCCCGCCGCCGAGGGCGAACACCCCGACCAGGAATCTGACACCTGGTTCATCGCCGGACAGCTCGACGCCACCGAGAGCGGCCGTTCGTTCGCCTTCCTGACCATCTTCAACAAGAACCGGCCCGGGGGCACGATCGTCGCGGACTTCTACACGATGGCGCTGTTCGACCTGGATTCCGGCGACTACGGCACCTATACGGATTACGACATGCCGCCGGCCAACATGGAACCGGGAGCGCAGCGCAAGCTCGCGATGGCGGTGGGCCATCTGGACATCAGCTATCACTGCAGCGCGGGCACCGCGTCGTGGACCGCCTGCCGCGACGCCGACGGCGAATTGCTGCCCTACACCTATCGGGTCAGCCTGGTCGGCGAGGACCACCACGGCCGGTCCATGCGACTGGATTTGGCCGTAACGCCCACGCGGGCGCCGACACCGGTGGGCGCGTCGACCTACAACGGGAAGATCGTGTGTTTCGGCCAAAGCGAGACCTACTCCTACTTCCAGACCGGAATGGCGATGACCGGAACCTTGCGGTGGGGCGACGTGGTCGAGCAGGTGTCCGGCAGCGGCGGGCATGTCGACCGGCAGTGGTTTCCGAAATATGCCGGCGGCGGCGGAAGCGGGGGAGACCCGCGGGCCCGGTCGCACGAATGGCGCACCATCAATCTCGACAACGGTATCGACCTGAGCATCTGGCGGCAGTTCGACCGCACCAACGGCAATGCGCTGCAACCGTTTACCGGGGTGACGACGAGCTATCCCGACCCGGCCATGGCACCGGAATGCGCCGAGGACGTCGAGGTCACCGTCAGCAGCTACGTGCGATGGCCGGAAACGGTGCGGCCCCTGGTGCGCCCGCTTGCGCGCGCCCGATACCTGCCCGATCGGCACCGGATCACCTGCGCCACACTGAAATTGGATCTCGTCGGGGAGCCGCTGGTAGCGGCCCCCGCCCACGGCCTGCCGATCGAATACATGGAAGGCCCATACCGCTACCGCGGGACCCTGCGGGGCGAGTCGGTGACCGGCTTCGCGTTCAACGAGCGTTCGCTGGCGCTGTACCGGGATTGGGAGCTGGTCGAGGTGCTGGCCACCACCGTCGCGAACGCCGAACCGCCGATCCCCGAGGCGCAGGCGACGGTGAATCAGCTGGTGCCGTTGATAGCCGCGGGAAGGCGGGGCGAAGCGCTGCAACTCCTGGCCGGCGCGCGTCCCAGCCAAAACGAGGCGCTGACAACCCTTTTCGACGACCTTGTCGCGGCGCTATCCGACTGACCTGTGCGCCGAGCGGGCCAGCGCCTCGGCCCATGCGATATGGCGATGCTGCAGTCCGGGTTCGTTGCGCCCGAACCGAAGCCGATCGCGCGCGCCCGATTCGAGGTTGGCCTGCAGCCCCTCGACCAGCTTGTAGTCCTCGTCGCGCACGGTGGCGTGCGCGTACTCGAAGACGGCCTGCGCCCCGGCGGCTACGGATTCCTCGGACAGATCCAGCGGCGTCGAGTTCTGGTGCACGGTGATAGACCGGCCCGGTCGGTCGCCCGGGTAGATACGGAACAGCTCGCCGTTGGCGATCGTCACCGACAGCACGATGTTGGGGAACAGCGCGTAGATGACGACCATGTTGTGGAAGGGATCCCACTGCTCTTCGGGAACATTCTCCAGCTCCAGAATCGTGTTGAGCGGGAAGATCAACCGGTGATGCGGCCCGTACGAGTCGAACACCGTGCAGTTGCTGCGAGCGATCCTGGCGAAGGTCTGCTGATGGACGGTGGCGAAATGGTAGTTCTCCGCGAAGGTGTCGACCGCCAGCTTCCAGTTGATCGGGCAGTCGAGGACCTTCTCGCCCAGCGGCGACCACCGTCCGATGCCCCACGAGTCGAGTTCGTCGGCCAGCGGCCCCAGATGCGCGGCCACATCCAGGGTGGCGCCGGGATCCATTGCCACCCAAAGGAATCCGGCGAATTCGGCGGCCGGAAGCTCCGTCAAACCGTCGGACTTGACGGCTACCCCCGGGAAGCCCTCGCGGCCCGGCAGCCCGACCAGCGTGCCGCTGTTGTCGTAGGTCCAGGCGTGGTACGGGCAGGTGAACCGCTTCGCGCTGCCGCATCCCGTGACCACTTGCGACTGCCGGTGCAGGCAGACATTGTCGAACGCCTTGACCGTTGCGTCGGATGTTCTGGTCAGCAGGACCGAACGCCCCATCACCGTCTTGGTGCAGTACGCGCCGGGAGCGGGGAGCTCCGAGACGTAGCCGACCAGTTGGGGAGTGGCCAGCAGCAGGTCCCGATCGCGGTGGTGCCGCTCGAGTGACGTGTAGTCGGCCGCGTCGACCGTGTGCTCGCCGGGCGCGAGGTCGGTGGTCTTGTCGCGGGCCAGCTTCAGGGCTCGTCGGGTCAGGTCGATGAGCTGATCACGGTCCATCGTCCCAGTACAGACCTTGCGACGGTTGTAAGGTCAAGGGGTGGCTGAGCAGTTGCTGATCGGCGACGTCGCGGCCTTGACCGGGATCGCCTCGGGTCGCATCCGCCACTATGAGAAGATCGGGCTGCTGCGCGCGGAGCACCTGTCGAACGGGTATCGGGTCTTCGACGTCGAGCAGGTCCTCGACCTGTTGCGCATCGACCTGATGAGAAGCCTCGGCGTCAGCATCAACGACATTCAGCGGCTGGTCGAGGGTGGGCAGACCACGCTGGCCGGCCTGCTCGACGAGCACCGCGCGTTGCTGGTGCGGCAGCGGGATCGGCTGGACCAGCTGATCGCGGCCATCGACGAAGCCACCGAGCCTGGCGCGGCGGCCGTCAACGAACACATCCTGCGCCGCCTGGCCACCACGCACCGGGACAGCATCGGCGTCATCGGGCGGCTCAGCGCGCCGTTGTCCGCGCCCGTTGCCGCGATGTATGCCGACCTGTTCGACGAATTGCAATTGCCCGTGCCCGCCTTGTTCGGCCAGATGGTGCTGCCACCCGCGGCCACCACGCTGCTGGAAGGGCTCGCCGCGACGCCGGGACGCCGGGTGCTGTTCGACCGGTTGCGCAGCCTCGCCAGCGATGTCGTCGCGTTGGGCGAAAACCTCACGGCCGCACAAGAACTCGCCCACGCCTGGATCGATCAGCAGGTGGCCGACCCGCTGCCCGACGACGTGGTCGGCGCGCTGCGCGGCGTGCGACCGCTGCTGGAGCACGACCCGGTGATCGTGCAGGGCTTCCGCGCCTGGGCGGCGTCGATAAACCCGGCGGCCGCGCACTTCATCGACGAAATCGCCGTCCAGACAGCGCGGCGCGGATTGGAGGCGGTCAGCGTCATCGTGCTGCCCGCCTCGGATTCGACCAGCCCCAGCGCCGACGTTGCTGCAATGTGATACAGATGTGACTGGTGTGGTCAGTGTGTCTGGTGGTGTTTGTGCCGTACCCTGTGGCTTGTGTCATCGGTTTCGCGACGTGACCTGCTCAAATTCGCGGCCGCCACCCCAGCCTTAGCCAGCCTGGGCGTCGCGGTGTCGTCGTTGCGCGCCGCTCCGGCCCAGGCTTCTCAGGCGTCGCTCGGAACTCTGTTGGACTACGCGGCCGGCGTGATCCCGGCGAGCGAGATCCGGGCCGCCGGCGCCGTCGGGTCCATCAGGTACGTGTCCGATCGGCGGCCCGGCGGCAACTGGATGCTGGGCAAGCCGATCCAGGTCGCCGAAGCGCACGACCTCAATAGCAACGGGCTCAAGATCGTGTCGTGCTATCAGTACGGCAAGGGCAGCACCGCCGACTGGCTGGGCGGTGCCGCCGCCGGGCAGCAGCACGCGCAGCGCGGGATGCAGTTGCATGCCGCGGCCGGCGGGCCCGCCAGCGCCCCGATCTATGCGTCGATCGACGATGACCCGTCCTATGACCAGTACAAGAACCAGATCGTGCCCTACCTACGGTCCTGGGAGTCGGTGGTCGGGCATCAGCGGACGGGCGTTTACGCCAATTCGAAGACGATCGACTGGGCCCTGCACGACGGCCTGGGCTCGTATTTCTGGCAGCACAACTGGGGCTCGCCGAAGGGATTCACGCATCCGGCCGCCAATTTGCACCAGGTGGAGATCGATAAGCGCAGCGTCGGCGGGGTAGGGGTGGACATCAACGAAATCCTCAAGCCTCAGTTCGGACAGTGGGCGTAGCCGTCGCGGGCGACCCCTACGGCACCTCGGCCCGATAATCGGCCCCAAGCGGGCTTCGCCGCCGTGCGATCCAGCAAACACTCGTTCGCCGTTCGTTCGGTGCCGTATTCGTCGAGCCTGGTGCGGCGGGCCGCCGCACGGGCCCTGGGATGCCCGCCGCGAGTGCGAAATTTTAATATAACGATTTGATAACAAAACTGCGTTAACCAGCGCAGTTATAGCTACTCGACCGTAACCACCTGCATGCAGGACGTTTGATTGCGCCGTTCGCGGCCGGGGTTGCGCGGGGTGTTACCCATGACACGGTTACCCGTGCGTAGAACTCACCAGTAACTGCTCAGCATGCGAAAAGGGCCTTGATTCTTATGACACTCTTAGTACAGCCGATGCAGTCCGTCGCGCCGCTCGGATCCATTCGTTTCAAGGGGGCGGCCCGCCGACAAGACACCGGTCAGCCATTTTTGGCTTGCGATTCGACGCGGAATCGCCTGGAAGCGACAGGCCACGCGCGCCGGTGGGGAACCGGCCAGCGAACCGAGACGTAAAGACGCATACAGGGAGAAATAGAACGTGACGATCCACGAGCCCGACCGGGTGTCCGCTGACCGCGACGGGAACAGCCCCCAGGCCACGCATGCCCTGGTCGACCGGCTGACGGCTGGCGAGCCGTACGCCGTCGCCTTCGGCGGCCAGGGCAGCGCCTGGCTGGAGACCCTGGAAGAACTGGTGTCGTCGGCCGGCATCGAAACCGACTTGGCAACGCTGGTCGGTGAGGTGGAGCTGCTGCTCGAACCGGTGGCAAAGGAACTGGTCGTGGTGCGTCCGATCGGTTTCGAGCCGCTGCAGTGGGTGCGCGCGCTGGCGGCCGAGGATCCCGTTCCGTCCGAGAAGCACCTGACATCGGCCGCGGTGTCGATACCGGGCGTGCTGCTCACCCAGATCGCGGCCGGGCGTGCCCTGGCGCGACAGGGCATGGACTGGGTCGCGACACCGCCGGTGGCCGTCGCCGGACATTCGCAAGGTGTGCTGGCCGTCGAGGCATTCAAGGCGGCGGGCGCGCGCGACGCCGAGCTGCTGGCGATGGGCCAGCTCATCGGTGCCGCGGGCACCCTGGTGGCCCGCCGGCGCGGCATCTCCGTCCTCGGCGACCGTCCGCCGATGGTGTCGGTCACCAACGCCGACCCCGAGCGCATCCGCCGGCTGCTCGACGAGTTCGCACAGGATGTTCGCACCGTGCTGCCGCCGGTGCTATCCATCCGCAACGGCCGGCGCTCGGTCGTGATCACCGGCACCCCGGAGCAGTTGTCCCGATTCGAGCTCTACTGCCAGCAGATCTCCGACAAGGAAGCGGCCGACCGCAAGAACAAGGTCCGCGGCGGCGACGTCTTCTCGCCCGTCTTCGATCCGGTGCAGGTTGAGGTCGGCTTCCACACACCGCGGCTGGCCGACGGCATCGACATCGTGGGGACCTGGGCCGAGAAGATTGGCCTCGACGCGGCGTCGGCCCGGGAACTGACCGAGGCCATCCTGGTCCGCGGCGTCGACTGGGTGGACGAGATCACCCAGGTCCACAATGCCGGGGCGCGCTGGATCCTCGACCTGGGGCCCGGCGACATCCTCACCCGGCTGACCGCGCCGGTGATCCGGGGCCTCGGCATCGGCATCGTGCCGGCGGCGACCCGCGGCGGTCAGCGCAACCTGTTCACCGTCGGGGCGACCCCCGAGGTGGCCCGGGCGTGGTCGAGCTACGCCCCGACTGTGGTGCGCCTGCCCGACGGCCGGGTCAAGCTGTCGACGAAGTTCACCCGGCTGACCGGGCGGTCACCGATCCTGCTGGCCGGCATGACGCCGACCACCGTCGACGCGAAGATCGTCGCCGCCGCGGCCAACGCCGGCCACTGGGCCGAGCTGGCCGGTGGTGGGCAGGTCACCGAGGAAATTTTCGCCGACCGGATCGAGGAGCTGTCCGGGCTGCTCGAGGACGGCCGCACCTACCAGTTCAACGCGCTGTTCCTCGACCCATACCTGTGGAAGCTCCAGGTCGGCGGCAAGCGTCTGGTGCAGAAGGCCCGCCAGTCCGGCGCGGCGATCGACGGCTTGGTGATCAGCGCCGGCATCCCGGATCTCGAGGAGGCCGTCGAGCTGATCGATGAGCTCAACGAGGTCGGCATCAGCCACGTCGTGTTCAAGCCGGGCACCATCGAGCAGATCCGCTCGGTCATCCGCATCGCTACCGAGGTGCCCACCAAGCCGGTGATCATGCACGTCGAGGGCGGGCGCGCGGGCGGCCACCATTCCTGGGAAGACCTCGACGACCTGCTGGTGGCAACGTATTCCGAGCTGCGTTCGCGCCCCAACATTACCGTTTGCGTGGGCGGCGGGATCGGCACCCCCGAGCGGGCGGCCGAATACCTGTCCGGACGCTGGGCGCAGGCCTACGGCTTCCCCCTGATGCCGATCGACGGGATCCTGGTCGGCACCGCGGCGATGGCCACGCTCGAGTCGACCACGTCGCCGTCGGTCAAGCGCATGCTGGTCGAGACGCAAGGCACGGACCAGTGGATCAGTGCCGGAAAAGCCCAGGGCGGTATGGCTTCCAGCCGCAGCCAGCTCGGCGCGGACATCCACGAAATCGACAACACCGCCTCGCGTTGCGGTCGGCTGCTCGACGAGGTCGCCGGCGACGCCGACGCCGTCGCGGAGCGCCGCGACGAGATCATCGCGGCGATGGCCAACACGGCCAAGCCGTACTTCGGCGACGTCGCGGACATGACCTACCTGCAGTGGTTGCGGCGCTACGTCGAGCTGACCATCGGCGAGGGCAACTCGACCGCCGACACCGCTTCGCCGGGCAGCCCCTGGCTGGCCGACACCTGGCGCGACCGCTTCGAGCAGATGCTGCAGCGCGCCGAAGCTCGTTTGCACCCAAAGGATTTCGGCCCGATCGAGACGCTGTTCGCCGATCGGGCGCTGCTGGAGAACCCCGACCAGGCCATCGCCACCTTGCTCGAGCACTACCCGGACGCCGAAAAGGTGCAACTGCATCCGGCCGACGTGCCGTTCTTCGTCACGCTGTGCAAAACGCTGGGCAAGCCGGTCAACTTCGTGCCGGTCATCGACAAGGACGTCCGGCGGTGGTGGCGCAGTGACTCGCTGTGGCAGGCCCACGACGCCCGCTACGAAGCCGACCAGGTGTGCATCATCCCGGGCACCGCGTCGGTCGCCGGCATCACGCGGATGGACGAACCCGTCGGTGAATTGCTCGACCGCTTCGAGCAGGCCGCGATCGACGAGGTGCTGGAGAGCGGGGCCGAGCCGCAACCCGTCCGCTCACGCCGGCTGGGTCGCCCCGACGTCACCGGACCCTTGGCCGTCGTGCTCGACGCCGCCGACGTGTTGTGGGCCGGTCGCACCGCCACGAACCCGGTTCACCGCATCGCCGATCCGGCCGACTGGCTGGTGCACGACGGGCCCGAAAGCCTCCGTGCCACACACTCATCCACTGGCGCGCGGCTTCAGGTGAAGTCCGACGACGGGGCCGGCACCGAGCAAGTCGTGCTCAGTGTGCCGGTGTCCGGCGTATGGGTGGATATTCCGTTTACGTTGCATCCCAACACCCTTGACGGCGGTATTCCGGTGGTCTCCACCGAGGCCGCCGCGACCGCGATGCGCGCGGTCCTGGCGATCGCCGCCGGCGTCGACGGGCCGGAGTTCCTGCCGCGGGTCGTCGACGGGACGGCGACCGTGAGCGTCGACTGGGATCCCGAGCGGGTCGCCGACCACACCGGCGTCACGGCCACCTTCGGTGAGCCGCTGGCGCCCAGCCTCACCACCGTGCCGGACGCGCTCGTGGGTCTTTGCTGGCCCGCCGTTTTCGCGGCCATCGGCTCCGCGGCCACCGACGCCGGTGTCCCGGTGGTCGAGGGGCTGCTGAGCCTGGTGCACCTCGACCACGCTGCCCACGTGGTCGGTGAGCTGCCCGGTGTCCCGGCGCAATTGACGGTCACCGCAACGGCTTCGTCGGCCACCGACACGGACATGGGCCGCGTCGTCCCGGTCTCGGTGACCATCGCCGATGCCGACGGGACGGCGATCGCCACCCTCGCCGAGCGTTTCGCGATCCTCGGTCGAACCGGTACGGCCGAGCTGACCGACCCGGTGCGGGCGGGCGGCGCGGTCTCCGAGAACGCGACCGACACTCCGCGACGTCGCCGCCGCGATGTCACGCTGACCGCACCCGTCGACATGCGTCCGTTCGCGGTGGTGTCCGGCGACCACAACCCGATTCACACCGACCGGGCCGCCGCGCTGCTGGCCGGCCTGGAATCGCCCATCGTGCACGGCATGTGGCTCTCGGCCGCCGCGCAGCACGCGGCGACGGCCACCGACGGCCAAGCCCGCCCACCGGCCCGGCTGATCGGCTGGACCGCGCGCTTCCTGGGCATGGTGCGCCCGGGTGACGAAGTGGACTTCCGTGTCGATCGCGTCGGAATCGACCGGGGCGCAGAGGTTTTGGAAGTGGCGGCGCGCATCGGCTCGGATCTGGTCATGTCGGCCACCGCCCGGCTGGCCGCGCCCAAGACGGTCTACGCGTTCCCCGGCCAGGGCATCCAGCACAAGGGCATGGGCATGGAGGTGCGCGCCCGGTCCAAGGCGGCCCGCAAGGTGTGGGACACCGCCGACAAGTTCACCCGGGACACGCTGGGCTTCTCGGTGCTGCACGTGGTGCGCGACAACCCGACCAGCATCATCGCCAGCGGTGTGCACTACAACCACCCCGAGGGCGTGCTCTACCTAACGCAGTTCACTCAGGTTGCGATGGCGACGGTGGCCGCGGCCCAGGTCGCCGAGATGCGCGAGCAAGGCGCCTTCGTCGAAGGTGCCATCGCCTGCGGGCACTCCGTCGGCGAGTACACCGCCCTGGCCTGCGTGACGGGCATCTACGAGCTGGAAGCCTTGCTGGAGATGGTGTTTCACCGCGGCTCCAAGATGCACGACATCGTGCCGCGCGACGAGCTGGGCCGCTCCAACTACCGCTTGGCGGCGATCCGGCCCTCGCAGATCGACCTGCCCGACGAAGAGGTGCCCGCGTTCGTCGCCGGGATCGCCGAGAGCACCGGTGAATTCCTGGAGATCGTGAACTTCAACCTGCGCGGTTCGCAGTACGCGATCGCCGGCACGGTGCGCGGTTTGGAAGCGCTGGAAGAGGAAGTCGAGCGTCGCCGCGAGCTCAGCGGTGGCCGGCGGTCGTTCATCCTGGTGCCCGGGATCGACGTGCCGTTCCACTCCCGGGTGTTGCGAATCGGGGTGGCCGAATTCCGTCGCTCGCTGGAGCGGGTCATGCCGCGCGACAAAGACCCCGACATCATCATCGGGCGCTACATCCCCAACCTGGTGCCGCGGCCGTTCACGCTGGACCGCGACTTCGTTCAGGAAATCCGGGACCTGGTGCCCGCCGAGCCGCTCGACGAGATCCTCGCCGACTACGACACCTGGCGTAACGAGAAGCCCCGCGAGCTGGCCCGCAAGGTGTTGATCGAGCTGCTGGCGTGGCAGTTCGCCAGCCCGGTGCGCTGGATCGAAACCCAGGACCTGCTGTTCACGGAGGAGGCCGCGGGCGGTCTGGGCGTGGAGCGCTTCGTCGAAATCGGTGTGAAGTCAGCGCCGACCGTCGCCGGGCTGGCCACCAACACCCTCAAGCTGCCCGAATATGCCCACAGCACAGTCGAAGTGCTCAATGCCGAGCGCGACGCCGCGGTGCTGTTCGCTACGGACACCGACCCTGAACCGGAGCCCGAAGACGAGGCGCCGGTCGCCGAGGCCGCACCGGAAGGCGCCGCCGTGGAGGCCGCAGCGGCGGCTCCGGCTCCCGCCGCAGCTCCGTCGGGTGCTCCACGCCCCGACGACATCGGGTTCGACGCCGCCGACGCGACCCTGGCGCTGATCGCGCTGTCGGCCAAGATGCGCATCGACCAGATCGAGGAACTCGACTCCATCGAGTCCATTACCGACGGCGCGTCGTCGCGACGCAACCAGCTGCTGGTGGACCTGGGCTCGGAGCTGAACCTGGGCGCCATCGACGGTGCCGCAGAGGCGGACCTCGCCGGGCTGCGGTCTCAGGTGACCAAGCTGGCCCGCACGTACAAGCCTTACGGCCCAGTGCTTTCCGATGCGATCAACGATCAGCTGCGGACCGTTCTCGGGCCCTCGGGCAAGCGGCCCGCCGCCATTGCCGAGCGGGTCAAGAAGACCTGGGAGCTCGGTGACGGTTGGGCGAAGCACGTCACGGTCGAGGTCGCGCTGGGCACCCGTGAGGGCACCAGCGTTCGCGGCGGCGCGATGGGCCACCTGCACGAGGGTGCGCTGGCCGACGCTGCATCGGTCGACAAGGTCATCGACGCCGCGGTCGCTTCGGTCGCCGCCCGCCGCGGGGTTGCGGTGTCGCTGCCGTCCGCCGGGGGCGCCGGTGGGGGCGCGACCATCGACGCGGCCGCGCTGAGCGAATTCACCGATCAGATCACCGGTCGCGACGGCGTGCTCGCCTCGGCGGCCCGCCTGATCCTCGGCCAGCTGGGCCACGACGACCCGGTCAGCGTGTCACCGGCGGCCACCGATGCCGAGCTCATCGACCTGGTCACTCTCGAACTGGGCGCCGACTGGCCACGTTTGGTGGCTCCGGTGTTCGACGCCAAGAAGGCCGTCGTGTTCGACGACCGCTGGGCCAGCGCCCGCGAGGACCTCGTCAAGCTGTGGCTGGCCGACGACGGCGACATCGACGCCCAGTGGTTGCATTTGTCCGAACGGTTCGAGGGCGCCGGACATGTCGTCGCTACCCAGGCCACCTGGTGGCAGGGCAAGGCGCTGGCCGCGGGCCGGCAGATCCACGCGTCGCTGTACGGCCGAATCGCCGCCGGCGCCGAGAACCCGAACCCGGGGCCCTACAGCAGCGAAGTCGCCGTGGTGACAGGCGCTTCGAAGGGTTCGATCGCGGCGTCGGTGGTCGCGCGGCTGCTCGACGGCGGTGCCACCGTCATCGCAACGACGTCGAAGCTCGACGACGAACGCCTGGCGTTCTACCGTTCGCTCTACCGCGATCACGCCCGCTACGGCGCTGCCCTGTGGGTCGTCGCGGCCAACATGGCGTCCTACTCCGACATCGACGCCCTGGTCGAATGGGTCGGCACCGAGCAGACCGAAAGCCTTGGACCACAGTCGATTCACATCAAGGACGCGCAGACCCCGACGCTGCTGTTCCCGTTCGCTGCGCCGCGCGTGGTCGGCGATCTGTCGGAGGCGGGATCGCGCTCCGAGATGGAGATGAAGGTGCTGCTGTGGGCCGTGCAGCGGCTGATCGGCGGGCTATCGAAGATCGGCGCCGAGCGCGACATCGCATCGCGGCTGCACGTGGTGCTGCCCGGTTCGCCCAACCGCGGCATGTTCGGCGGCGACGGTGCCTACGGCGAGGCCAAGTCCGCGCTGGACGCCCTGGTGAGTCGTTGGCACGCCGAGTCGTCGTGGGCGGCGCGCGTGAGCCTGGCGCACGCGCTGATTGGCTGGACCCGCGGCACCGGGTTGATGGGCCACAACGACGCCATCGTCGACGCGGTCGAGGAGGCCGGCGTTACCACCTACTCCACCGACGAGATGGCAGGCATGCTGCTGGCCCTGTGCGATGTGGAATCCAAGGTGGCCGCCGCCGGAAAGCCGATCAAGGCGGACCTGACCGGCGGGCTCGGCGAAGCCGAGCTGGACATGGCCGAGCTGGCCGCCAAGGCGCGCGAGGAGATGTCGACCGACGCGGCCGACGACGAGGTCGAGACCGAGGGCACCATTGCCGCTCTGCCGTCGCCGCCCCGCGGGTACACGCCCGCCCCGCCGCCGGAATGGGACGACCTCGACGTCGACCCGGCCGATCTGGTCGTGATCGTCGGCGGCGCCGAGATCGGGCCGTACGGCTCGTCGCGCACCCGGTTCGAGATGGAGGTCGAGAACGAACTCTCGGCGGCCGGGGTGCTCGAGCTCGCCTGGACGACCGGAATGATCCGCTGGGAGGACGACCCCCAACCGGGTTGGTACGACACGCAGTCCGGCGACCTGGTCGACGAAGCAGAGCTGGTCGAGCGTTACCACGACGCCGTGCTCGAGCGCACGGGCATCCGTGAGTTCGTCGACGACGGCGCGATCGATCCCGACCACGCGTCACCGTTGCTGGTGTCGGTCTTCTTGGACAAGGACTTCAGCTTCGTGGTGTCGTCGGAGGCCGACGCCCGCGGCTTCGTCGAATTCGACCCCGAGCACACCGTCATCCGGCCGGTGCCCGACTCAACCGACTGGCAGGTAATCCGCAAGGCCGGCACCGAGATCCGGGTTCCGCGCAAGACCAAGCTGTCGCGCGTCGTCGGCGCCCAGATTCCGACCGGGTTCGACCCGACGGTGTGGGGCATCAGCCCCGACATGGCCACCTCGATCGACCGGGTGGCGTTGTGGAACATCGTCGCGACCGTCGATGCGTTCCTGTCCGCCGGATTCAGCCCGGCCGAAGTGATGCGCTACGTGCACCCGAGCCTGGTGGCCAGCACGCAGGGCACCGGGATGGGCGGCATGACGTCGATGCAGACCATGTATCACGGCAACCTGTTGGGCCGGAACAAGCCGAACGACATCCTGCAGGAAGTGCTGCCGAATGTTGTTGCCGCGCATGTTGTTCAGTCCTATGTCGGCAGCTACGGCTCGATGATCCACCCGGTGGCGGCCTGCGCGACGGCGGCGGTGTCGCTCGAGGAGGGTGTCGACAAGATCCGGCTGGGCAAGGCCGAGCTGGTGGTGACCGGCGGCCTGGATGACCTGACGCTGGAAGCCATCATCGGCTTCGGTGACATGGCGGCCACCGCCGACACCGCGATGATGCGCGGCCGGGGCATCGACGACTCGAAGTTCTCCCGGCCCAACGACCGGCGCCGGCTGGGCTTCGTCGAGGCGCAGGGCGGCGGCACCATCCTGCTGGCGCGCGGCGACCTGGCGCTCAAGATGGGATTGCCGGTGCTTGCGGTGGTGGCCTACGCGCAGTCGTTCGGCGACGGCGTGCACACCTCGATCCCGGCCCCGGGCCTGGGTGCGCTGGGCGCGGGGCGCGGCGGCACGGATTCGCCGCTGGCGCGCGCGCTGGCCAAGCTCGGCGTGGGCGCCGACGACGTCGCGGTGATCTCCAAGCACGACACCTCGACGCTGGCCAACGACCCCAACGAGACCGAGCTGCACGAGCGGCTCGCCGACTCGCTGGGCCGCTCCGAGGGCGCACCGCTGTTCATCGTGTCGCAGAAGAGCCTGACCGGGCACGCCAAGGGCGGCGCGGCGGTCTTCCAGACGATGGGCCTGTGCCAGATGCTGCGCGACGGGGTGATCCCGCCCAACCGCAGCCTGGATTGCGTCGACGACGAATTGGCCGGCTCCGCGCACTTCGTCTGGGTGCGGGACACGCTGCGGCTGGGCGGGAAGTTCCCGCTCAAGGCGGGGATGCTGACCAGTCTCGGGTTTGGGCATGTGTCCGGGCTCGTCGCGTTGGTCCACCCGCAGGCGTTCATCGCCGCGCTGGACCCGGAGCAGCGCGAGACCTACCAGCAGCGTGCGGAGGCACGCCTGCTGGCCGGTCAGCGCCGACTGGCGTCGGCCATCGCCGGCGGCGCGCCGATGTACGAGCGGCCGGCGGACCGCCGCTTCGACCACGGCGCGCCCGAGAAGCGGCAGGAGGCGGCGATGCTGCTGAATCCGGCCGCCCGGCTGGGTGACGACGAGGCCTACGAGGTCCCCGCCGAATGACGTCGGTCATCCGTTAACCTGGCCAGCCATGGGCATCGTCGGAGTGGGGATCGACCTCGTCTCCATCCCTGATTTCGCGGAGCAGGTCGACCAGCCGGGAACCGTCTTCTCCGAGACGTTTACGCCGGGCGAGCGTCGTGACGCCTCGGACAAGAGTTCGTCGGCGGCGCGTCACCTGGCGGCGCGCTGGGCCGCGAAGGAAGCCGTGATCAAGGCCTGGTCCGGGTCGCGGTTCGCCCAGCGTCCCGTGCTGCCGGAGGACATTCACCGCGACATCGAAGTGGTCACCGACATGTGGGGACGACCGCGGGTGCGGCTGACCGGTGATATCGCCAGGCACCTGGCCGACGTGACGATCCACGTGTCGCTCACACACGAGGGGGATACCGCCGCCGCGGTGGCCATCCTTGAAACGTCCTGAGGGCCTAGCCTCGAGACCATGAGCGATCTCGTTGAGCGGGTCCGCGAGGTATTGCCGTCGGTGCGCCGCGATCTCGAGGACTTGGTCCGCATCGAATCGGTGTGGGCCGACCCCGGCCGCCGCACCGAGGTACACCGCAGCGCACAGGCGGTGGCGGACCTGTTGTCGCAGGCGGGTTTTGGCGATGTACGCATCGTCAGCGAGGGCGGTGCGCCCGCGGTCATCGCGCATCATCCCGCACCGGCGGGCGCGCCTACCGTGCTGTTGTACGCCCACCACGACGTGCAGCCCGAAGGCGACGCCGGCCAGTGGACGTCGCCGCCCTTCGAGCCCACCGAGCGCGACGGGCGCCTCTACGGTCGCGGCAGTGCCGACGACAAGGCCGGCATCGCAACGCATTTGGCGGCGTTTCGGGCACACGGCGGGCGGCCGCCGGTGGGTGTGACGGTCTTCGTCGAGGGAGAGGAAGAATCCGGGTCGCCCTCACTGGGCCGATTGCTGGCCGCGCATCGCGACGCGCTGGCCGCCGACGTGATCGTGATCGCGGACTCGGACAACTGGAGCGTCGACACCCCGGCGTTGACGGTGTCGCTGCGCGGCTTGGCCGACTGCGTGGTCGAGGTCGCAACCCTCGACCACGGGCTGCACTCGGGGTTGTGGGGCGGTGTGGTTCCCGATGCGCTGAGCGTGCTGGTGCGGCTGCTGGCCAGCCTGCACGACGACGACGGCAACGTGGCGGTCGCCGGTTTGCACGAAAGTAGCGCCGCGCCAATCGATTACCCGGCCGAGCGGGTGCGCGCCGACTCCGGCCTGCTGGACGGCGTGTCCGAGATCGGCTCGGGTTCGGTGCCGCAGCGGCTGTGGGCCAAGCCGGCGATCACCGTGATCGGTATCGACACCACACCGGTTGCGGCGGCGTCGAACACGCTGATCCCGCGGGCCCGGGCCAAGATCAGCATGCGGGTCGCGCCCGGTGGCGACGCGGCGGCGCACCTGGACGCGTTGACCGCGCATCTACAGCAACATGCGCCGTGGGGCGCCCAGGTGACCGTCACGCCCGGCGACCTCGGCGAGCCGTACGCCATCGATGCCAGCGGCGCCGTCTACGACGCCGCGCGGGCCGCATTTCGGCAAGCGTGGGGCGTCGACCCGGTCGACATGGGCATGGGCGGCTCGATCCCGTTCATCGCCGAGTTTGCCGCCGCGTTCCCGCAGGCCAAGATTCTCGTCACGGGTGTCGAAGATCCCGGGACCCAGGCACACAGCGTCAACGAGAGCCTGCACCTGGGTGTGCTGGAACGCGCGGCGATCGCCGAAGCGCTGCTGCTGGCCAACCTGGGTTAGGTTGCTGCGGGAAAGGGTTCAACGGCCGCTCGGGCGTTGGGTAACGATGTCGTTGTTTCCGGTCTTGTTGATTGTCGGTGCGCCAGAGTGGTAGGTGACGACGTTGTCGTCGCCTATGACACCGATGGTGTCGGCGCTGTCAACGCTGACTTTGTTTGCGCTACCGGAGATTTCCAGCCTGCGGCAGTGGCCGGTGACGGTGTACGTGTTGTTGTCCCCGTCCAGCTTCAGGTCTCCCTCGTTGCAGTTGATCGTGTCTTTGGCGCCGCTGTTGATCATGATCAGGTTTCCCTGCACCGTGGTCCCGGAGTGATTCGCCACGATCACCCCGATCGCGATCGCGGCCGCGGCCCCACACCCCAACAGCAGCCGCCCGGGAGTCGATTTCGCAAGCCGCGCGAGACCTTCGAGCTGCCGTGAGGTCCCCCCGGGCGCAGGCTTCTCGCCAGGGGCGCCAAACGGTCGATCGGGCTGCGCCCCCGGCTGGCCGCCCCCGTGTTCCAGGCGGCGGATGTACTCCTCCGGGTCCTCTGGCTTCATCGCCGAAAGACCCGTTGGAGAGTGACAAGGATGTCCACGGCCGGCTCCTTTCCCTCGTCATCGGGAGCGCGCCGTTATTGTGCCGCAGATCGCTTGCGGGATTGTTGTATTCGCCTTATCAGACCTAGACCGACAGGTCGCGGCGCAGCTTGGCGACGTGGCCGGTGGCCTTCACGTTGTACTGCGCGACGGCGATCTTGCCGTTTTCGTCGACCACGAAGGTGGAGCGAATCACGCCCTGCACCGTCCGGCCGTACATCTGCTTCTCGCCGTAGGCGCCCCACGCCGTCAGCACCTTGCGATCCGGATCGGACAGCAGCGGGAACGTCAGCTTCTCGGCATCGCGGAACTTGGCGAGCTTTTCCGGCTTGTCCGGGGAGATGCCGATGACGTCAAGTCCGGCGTCGTTGAGGTCGCGCAGGTTGTCGCGAAAATCGCAGGCCTCCTTGGTGCAGCCGGGCGTCGAAGCCGCCGGATAGAAGTACACGACGACGCGGCGCCCACGGTAGTCGGCCAGGGACACCTTGTTGCCGTCGGCGTCGGGCAGGCTGAAGGTGGGCGCTTTGTCGCCCGGGGCAAGCCGCGTGGTCTCGGTCAACGTGGGTCCTTTCGGTTCACCGGATCGTAGGGGTTATCGCCAGCTGATCTAGGGTAGTGCGTCAGGTGCACAAGGCGAGTTGGAGGAAGAGACGTGGCGGATCGGGACCCCGAGACCATCAAGCGGGACATCGACGTCGCCCGCGACCAGCTGGCGTCCACCGTCGACTCCCTCGCCGAGCGCGCAAATCCTCGTCGCCTGGCCGACGACCTCAAGGCCAAGGTGATCGGGTTCGTGACGAAGCCCGCGGTGGCCGTCTCGCTGGTGGGAATCGGCTCGGTGGTGGTCGTCGTGGTGGTCCGCAGGATCCGGAACCGCTGACGCGACGCCCTCGGAACCCGAGGGGTTTGAGTGGGTGCGCCGTCAGGGTTTCGAACCCCGGACCCGCTGATTAAGAGTCAGCTGCTCTACCAACTGAGCTAACGGCGCCTTGGACGGCCGAGACCGCGTAGGCGACAATAACAGGCGTCCTGCCGCGGAGCGAAATCTCGACCCTTCCAGGGTAGCTGAGACAGCACATTAGAAAAGCGTCCCGCAATACGGTGCTCGTTCGGTACTGAACGCGGCATCCAGCTCGCGTAGGGCACCCCGACGCACCTCGGTGATGCGGTTCGCCCGGACAAGCTCGGAGGCGCGGTGTGCGCCCATATAGAGCGTCCCCAAGTCACCCAGGCTGAGTTCCACGTCCGGGGGCCCTTCGTGCGGCACACACTTGCCCACACCATCGCGGGTCTGCAGGAGAAATCGGCCCCCGGCGAGCTTGAGCGGGTCCACCACTTCCAGCGCGACCTCGGTGTCGGCGAAGTACCCGCGGACACCGAGTGCTTCGGGCACGTCGTTGATGCGTACCCAGAGAAAGTCGTTGACGCCCATGGTTCGAACGGAACGCTGGTCACGAAGTTTGAGCGGCAGCGGGTCATCGACCGGCACGTCGATCTCTATGTCGTCGAACATCTCCAAAACCAGCAACGTCTGCAACAGCTCGGTATGGGCTTCGTCGGTGATGGGGCAGAAGTCTTGCACGACAACGGTTCCCAGCGGTGGCCGAAACCCGTGCTGCGTCTCGGTGATGACGCGATACGTGAGGAAGCCGTCCGGATGAATCGTGCAATTCAGCGCGGATCGGTTGCCGCGCTGCGTTGATCGGTCTTCCAGATAGTCGGCCCACCACGCGTCGTTGCGCTCGACGGCCCCATCGGTTGCGGCGCACCACCGTTCGTAGATTTCGGGCAAATACCGTCGCGCTTGGGCGGCGTTGACCTCGCGGCCCGGGTTATCGCTCGGCGCGTCCCGCAACTTCGCCGAGCGCCGGTCGATTGAATAGGTGCGGCTGTAAGTGGCCACGCCGGCACCGAAGTTGTCATACATCGCGGTTTGGGTCGGCACCCCACACACGATCGGATAGCCGCGCTCCAATAGCTTGCCCAGCCCCTCGGCGCTGAGCTGCGCCCATATTCCCTTGCCCTGATGCGTCGACGCGACGGCGATCATCGACAGCCACGCGGCCCGCAGGCGGGCGCCGCCCGGCACGGTGAGCCGCGAGCGATAGATGATCGACGTCCCTACCAGGAACGGCCGCTGCGGATCGGAGAAATCCTCGGCGACGAGGATGTCCTCCAATTCGACGCGGCGTTTCCAGGCTTCGACGTCCCGCGCGCCCACCGGATCCCCGAAGGCGCGAGCCTGGTTCTCGTAGACCACCTGCCAGTCGGCTTCGGTTGGATGCCTGATCCTGATGGACTCGTCCGTCGTGTTCATCGCTTATCCAATCCGCTTCTACCCCAGCCAAACCCATACCCGAGTGGCTTACCGTCAAACCTCGCCGCACGTCCGACGGGTCAGAACGGCCAGATTTGGGTATGGGATACGGCAATGCTGCAAGGAATCACTCGGCTCGATATCGCCGTTGTGCTTGCGCTGGGTTCCGCGCTGTGCATCGCGATCGGCGACGTGCTGCAGCAACGAGCGGCACACTGCGTCACCGACGGGGCGGTCGGTCACATCGAGTTGTTCGCCAACCTGTTGCGCAGCCGACGATGGTGGTGGGGCACATTGCTGCTCGCGGCGAGCGTCGCGCTGCAGGCGGCCGCGCTGGGCCAGGGATCGGTGCTACTGGTGCAGGCGCTGCTGGTGCTTTCGCTGCTGTTTGCGCTGCCGATCAATGCCAGGCTGTACCACCGCACGGTGAGTGGCGGCGAGTGGATCTGGGCGGGCTTGCTCACTGCCGCGGTGATCGTGATCGTGGTCGTCGGCAATCCGCAGGCCGGTCGTTCGAGCGCGCCGCTGCAAACCTGGGCGGTCGTGGCCGTGGTCCTCGGGCCGCTGTTGGTCGCGTGCGTCGTGGCCGGCCGGGTCTGGGGTGGCTCCGTGGCCGCGGTGCTCTTCGCCTTGGTTTCGGGTTCGCTGTGGGGGGTATTTGCGGTGCTCGCCAAGGAGGTCGTAGCCCGGCTCGGCGATCGGGGATGGGCGGTAACCCAGACTCCCGAGCTCTACGCCCTGCTGCTGGCGGCAGTAGGGGGCGTGGTGTGGAGTCAGGCGGCTTTCCGGGCCGGCCCCTTGACCGCGTCGATGCCGACCTTGCAGATGTCGCAGCCGGTCGTGGCGTCGGTGCTGGGTGTCGTCGTCCTCGGCGAGACGCTGAATGCCGCTGGCGCCGGGCTTGTCGCCCTCTCGGTGGCTGCGCTGGTGACGACGGCGGCCATCGTCAAACTCGCGCGCGTCGAAGCCGTCTCGACCCGCGACGGGGCCCAAATGGAGAATTTGTCGCGATTGTGACGCCCGTCGCCGGTCAATGTCGGCATGGGGAGCGGCCAGAACCCATTAGAATGCATGCACCGATTCTGGTCAGCGGTGACCAAACTCAGCCGATCTTATTGGAAGGCAGCTCGATGATGCCTTTGCGCAGACGCCGATCGTGGCTGCTTGTAGCCATGGTCATGTTTGCTGCGGTCGGTGTTGCCTGCGGCAGCAGCCACACGGCCGCGCCCGCGAAGGTCATCTTCGACAAGGGCACGCCGTTCGCCGATCTGCTGGTGCCCAAGCTCACGTCGTCGGTGTCCGACGGCGCCGTCGGGGTCACCGTGGACGCGCCGGTGACGGTCAGCGTTGCCGACGGGGTGCTCGCGTCGGTCAGCATGGTCAACGAGAACGGCAAGACGATAAACGGGCAACTCAGCCCGGACGGGCTGCGCTGGTCGACCACCGAGCCGCTCGGCTACAACCGGCGCTACACGCTGACCGCGAAGGCGCTCGGGCTCGGTGGTAGCGCGGCGAACCGCCAGATGAGCTTCGCGACCAGTTCCCCCGCCCACCTGACCATGCCCTACGTCTACCCCGCCGACGGCGAGGTGGTGGGCATCGGCCAGCCGGTGGCGATCCGCTTCGACGAGAACATCGCGAATCGCGCAGCGGCGCAGAAGGCCGTCACCATCACGACCAACCCGCCCGTCGAGGGCGCGTTCTACTGGTTGAACAACCGCGAAGTGCGTTGGCGCCCAGAGCATTACTGGAAGCCGGGCACCACCGTTGATGTGGCGGTGAACACCTACGGTGTCGACTTGGGCGACGGGATGTTCGGCGAAGACAACGTCAAGACGCACTTCACCATCGGCGACGAGGTCATCTCGACCGCCGACGACACCACCAAGACGGTGACGGTGCGGGTCAACGGCGAAGTCGTCCGGACCATGCCGACGTCGATGGGCAAGGACAGCACCCCGACGGCCAACGGCGTGTACATCATCGGTGGCCGGTTCAAACACATCATCATGGATTCGTCGACCTATGGGGTTCCGGTCAACTCGCCCAACGGATATCGCACCGAAGTCGACTGGGCCACGCAGATGTCCTACAGCGGCGTCTTCGTCCACTCCGCGCCGTGGTCGGTCGGCGCCCAGGGGCACACCAACACCAGCCACGGCTGCCTGAACGTGAGCCCCAGCAACGCCGAGTGGTTCTACGACCACAGCAAGAGCGGGGACATCGTCGAGGTTGTGCATACCGTCGGCCCGACGCTGCCGGGGACCGAGGGGCTCGGTGACTGGAACGTGCCCTGGCCGGTGTGGAAGGCCGGCAACGCCAACACCTGAGTATGTCGGGGCGCGGGCGCTCCGACTGTGGGGTGGCTGACGGGACTCGAACCCGCGACACCCAGGATCACAACCTGGTGCTCTACCAGCTGAACTACAGCCACCATGGCCGCGCCTAGACGCGCAGCGACTGTCGATACTAGCCGGTTGGTGGCTCGGCGGCCGAATCGATTGGCCCGGCCGCTTGCTCTCCGCCGCCGAGATCGGCGACCACCGCCTCGATTTCGCTGGTAGACGGGCCCGGCTGCGGCACGAATGCGGTCTGCCGGTAGAACTTCAATTCCCGGATGGATTCGTGGATGTCGGCCAGCGCGCGGTGGGATAGCCCCTTGACCGGCTGACCGTAGTAAATGCGCGGGTACCAGCGCCGGCACAGTTCCTTGATCGAGCTGACGTCGATCATCCGGTAATGCAGAAACGAGTCCAGCGCGGGCATGTCGCGCGCGATGAACGAACGGTCGGTGGCGATCGAGTTGCCCGCCAGCGGCGCGGTCTTGGGCTGCTTGACGTGGGTGCCGATGTAATCCATCACCATCGCCTCGGCGGTCGCCAGGTCTACGGTCGATGCCTTCACTTCGTCGACAAGGCCCGAGCGCGAGTGCATTTCGGCGACTACGTCGATCATCGACGACAGCGCGGCGTCGTCGGCGTGAATGACCACGTCGACGCCGTCGCCAAGTATGTTCAGGTCGGCGTCGGTGACCAGGGCTGCGATCTCGATCAACTTGTCCGAACCCAGGTCCAGCCCGGTCATCTCGCAGTCGATCCACACCAATTCGTCGCGCACAGCGCTCAGCGTAGGCGCACGTGGGACCCCGTCGGGCCCTGCCCCCGCTTGCCGACGGGCAGTAGGGTGGTCGGTGCTTAACCAACGACAGAGGGGCGCGGCACGATGAGCACGGAATCGGCGGCGACACCCGCGCAGCGGATCGCGAGCGGTTACGCCGTCAAAGGCCAGGCGTTGGAATTGGGCACGGTCGTGGTCGACGGCACGGCCGACCCGACCGCTCAGATACGCATTCCGCTGGCCACCGTCAACAGGCATGGCCTGGTCGCCGGGGCGACCGGAACCGGCAAGACCAAGACGCTGCAACTGATCGCCGAGCAGCTCAGCGCCGCCGGCGTACCCGTGCTGATGGCCGACGTGAAGGGCGACCTATCGGGCCTGGCCCGGCCGGGGGAGGCAAACGACAGGACCGCAGCGCGCGCGAAAGACACCGGCGACGACTGGGCGGCGACGGGATACCCGGTGGAGTTTCTGTCACTCGGCACCGGCGGAGTGGGTGTGCCGGTGCGCGCGACGGTCGCCAGTTTTGGCCCGATCCTCTTGTCAAAAGTGTTGGGGCTCAACGCTACCCAAGAATCGACGCTGGGGTTGATCTTTCACTGGGCCAAGGACAACAACCGTCCGCTGGTCACCTTGGACCAATTGCGCGCCGCGATCAGCCATCTGGCCAGCGACGAGGGCAAGGCCGACCTGAAATCGTTGGGCGGAGTGTCCTCGACGACGGCAGGTGTCATCCTGCGCGCCCTGGTGAATCTCGCCGGTGAGGGTGGCGACACGTTCTTCGGCGAGCCGAAGCTCGACCCGCAGGATCTTTTGCGCGTCGACGACCACGGCCGCGGCATCATCTCGTTGCCGGAGTTCAGCGGTCAGACTTTGCGCCCGGTCATCTTCTCCACCTTCCTGATGTGGTTACTCGCCGACTTGTTCACCGTGCTGCCCGAGGTCGGTGACGTGGACAAGCCGAAGCTGGTGTTCTTTTTCGACGAGGCGCACCTGCTTTTCACCGACGCGTCCAAGGCGTTTCTCGAGCAGGTCGAGCAGACCGTCAAGCTGATTCGTTCCAAGGGCGTCGGGGTGTTCTTTTGCACGCAGCTGCCCACCGACCTGCCCAACGACGTGCTCTCCCAGCTGGGCGCCCGCGTCCAGCACGCCTTGCGGGCGTTCACGCCGGACGACCAGAAGGCGCTGTCCAAGACCGTGCGCACCTATCCGAAAACCGATGTGTACGACCTGGAGTCGGCGTTGACGTCGTTGGGAATCGGCGAGGCCGTCGTGACCGTGCTCTCCGAGAAGGGCGCACCCACGCCGGTCGCGTGGACGCGCATGCGCGTGCCGCGGTCGCTGATGGCCGCCATTGGCACCGACGCGGTCGCCGCCGCGGCCAAATCCAGTCCGCTGCAGGCCAAATACGGCCAGACGGTTCAACAGCCGGAGCCGCCGCCGCAGGCTGCCCCACCTCAGCAGGCTCAGCGCGGCCAATACGAGCCGCTGCCGTTGCCGGACCAGCTCGACGTGCCGCCGATGCCGGAGCCCTACGAGCCCAAGGGCCCCGCGATGTGGGAGGAAATCCTGAAAAACCCGACGGTGAAAGGCTACGTCAACACCGGCATACGCGAGATAATCCGCAATCTCCTCGGCAGCGGACGGCGTCGGAAGTAGCGACTACCCGCCGCCGAGCTTCTTGTAGAAGCTGCCCACGATCGGGGCGACGATGGCGCGGGGGCCGTACCCGCTCGCAACGGACATGGCCTTCGACGTCAGACCGGGGACGACTCGCATCTTGTTGCGCGCCAACGCATCCAGCGATACCTGGGCGGTGTGCTCGGTGGAGATCCACAAGAAGTCCGGCACCAGCCGCTCGACGAGCGTGGCCTCGGCGTCGTCGGGCAGGTCGGTGCGCACCGGGCCCGGCGCAAGCAGGGTGACATGCACACCGGAACCGCGGAGTTCGCCGCGTATCGATTCGCTGAAGGTGTTCACGAACGCCTTGGTGGCGGCATAGGTCGCGTTGTAGGGGATCGGCGAATTGCCTGCCGCCGAACCGGAAATCAAGATGCCGCCGGCCTTGCGCTCGATCATGCCGGGCAGCACCGCCAGCGTAAGGTCATGCACCCCAAGGACATTGAGCTGCAGCTGCGCCTTCTCGCCGGCCGGGTCGAGGGCCGCGAGCGGGCCGAACGTCGCGGTGCCGGCGTTGGCGCACAGGATCGAGATCGGGCGGGCGGCCAGTTCGTCGCACAGCTTCGCGCGATCCGCCGGGTCGGCAAGGTCGGCCGGTCGCACTTCCACGGTGACGCGATACTTGTCGGCCAGCCGCGCGGCGAGCTCGGTCAGGATGTCCTCGCGCCGCGCCGTGACGATCAAACTGTGGCCGCGCGCGGCGAGCTCGGTCGCCAGCGCTTCGCCGATGTTTTGCGAAGCTCCGGTGACAACGGCGCGCGCGTCAGGGCTGGGCGCGGGTATCGGCATGCGCCAATCGTAGACAGCCCCCCAACACATAGAGTGCCGGGCATGAGTCAGCCGGATTCGGGTTCGGGCACCGTCGCGCGATCCCGAATCGTGGCGTGGGCGCTGTGGGACACCGGATCCACCGGCCTGAACGCGATCGTGACGACCTTCGTGTTCTCCGTCTACCTGACCAGCAGCGTGGGGGTTGGCTTGCCCGGCCCGACGACGCCGGCGAGTTGGTTGGGTCGCGCCGGGGCCGTCGCCGGTCTCACGGTCGCGGTGCTCGCGCCCGTCGTCGGCGTGTGGGTGGAAGCGCCACACCGCCGGCGCGTGGTGCTGAGCGTGTTGACGGCCCTGGCGGTGACGCTGACCTGTTCGATGTTCTTCATCCACGATCGCCCCGGCTATCTTTGGGCCGGGCTGGTGCTGTTGGGGGCGACCGCGGCGTGCGGTGACCTGGCCAGCGTTCCGTACAACGCGATGCTGCGTCAGCTCTCGACGCCGGCGACGGCGGGCCGCATCTCCGGACTCGGTTGGGCGGCAGGCTATCTCGGCAGCGTCGTGCTGCTGGCGGTGATCTATGCGGGATTCATCTCCGGATCTGGCTCCGGCCCGGGCGCGGTGCGCGGGCTGCTACGGCTTCCCGTCGCCGACGGGCTCTACGTCCGGGTGGCGATGCTGGCGGCCGCGGCGTGGCTGGCGGTGCTGGCGCTGCCGTTGCTGCTCGCTGCGCACCGGCTGCCCGATTCGACGCAGGCGCCCCCGCCCGCCGGGCTGCTCGGTGGCTACCGCAAGCTGTGGCGGGAGGTTTCCGCGGAATGGCGACGCGACCGCAACCTCGTCTACTTCCTCGGGGCCAGCGCGCTGTTCCGGGACGGATTGGCGGCGATCTTCGCCTTCGGCGCGGTGCTGGGCGTCAACGTCTATGGCATCTCGCAGGCCAATGTGCTGATCTTCGGCGTCGCGGCCAGCGTGGTGGCCGCGGTGGGCGCCGTCCTGGGTGGGTTCGTCGACCACCGCATCGGATCCAAACCGGTGATCCTCGGGTCGCTGGCGGCGATCGTCGCCATGGCACTCACCCTGATGGTGCTGTCCGGGCCCGTGCCCTTCTGGATATGCGGACTGCTGCTGTGCATGTTCATCGGGCCGTCGCAGTCGTCGGCGCGCGCCCTACTGCTCCAGATGGCCCACCACGGCAGGGAAGGCGTGGCGTTCGGCCTCTACACCATGACGGGACGGGCCGTCGCCTTCCTGGCGCCGTGGCTGTTCTCGGTGTTCGTCGACGCGTTCGGGGCCGTCCGCGCCGGCCTCGGCGGCATCTCACTGGTACTGGTCGCCGGGCTGCTGGGCATGGCGCTGGTTCGGGTCCCGCCGCGCCAACACACAACGGTGAGTAAGACCAGATAACTCTCAGTCGGTGGTGTGGACGAGCAGCACGTCGGTCTTCGCCCTGCGCAAGACGTTTCCGGGCACCGAGCCAAGCCATTTGTCGCTGCGCGTGCCTAGTCCCACGTTGCCGACCACCAACAGATCAGCCTTAACCTCCGCGGCGAGGCGGAACAGCGCGTGTACCGGATCACCCCGAATCGGTCGTGCCTCGATATCCTTCGCTCCGGCCGCCCTGGCTCGGTCCTGGGCCTCCCGCAGGATCGCGTAGATGGCGGCCATTCCGTGCACCTTGTAGTCCCCCTCGTTCCCGAGGGCGACTTCGGCGCGGCCATCAAGCACCCGATCCGGCCGGGCTGGTCTTCCCCAGCCTCCCTTGTCTCCCTTGTTCAGATAAGACAAGTGCGCCATCGCGATGATCAATTTCGCATTATTTTCCGCGGCGAACGCGGCGGCATGGTCCACCGCATGAAACGACGTGTACGAGCCATCGGTGCCGACGACCAGGGTCTGATAGGCGCTCATATTCTCTCCCAGTCATGCGCGTTTACGTGGTGTCTGTAGCGACCTCTTCCTGGGCGTAATGGATCATCCGCTCGCTCAGGCGTACGAGAGGGTCTTCGTGCCCGCTCGGCATGGTGTAGGCCAGCTGGCGCAGCTCGGTGGCGAATTCGCATAGATCCCGCCTTAGAGACGCATCCTTCATAAGACGACTTCCCACGTCTGTGGAGTGTGTGTAATTGAAATTTCCCGACAAATAAGCGCCCTTGGGGTTTTCCCGATTAGACCGCCGCCGGATGCGCTTACGTGCCCCACATACCCCATCTGCCGTGGACGACAAACCCAATTTTCACAATTCCCGATGTGAGTAACTCGCGCAGGCGCAATATGCTGTCCGCCACGGGGTTAGAACGTCCTAGTGCCCGGCGGCGTCGCAGATGGTGATGCCCACTCCGACGCGTTGGGTCACCTGGGCCCCGTCCACCGTGAGCGTGCAGGTGACATTGTGGCCGATGTTGATGATCGTGACGCTGGCCGGATGAGTGGGCGAGCGTGACAGGCTGACCTGCTTGCTCCACGGCAGCGCCACGTTGAACTCCGTCTGTATGACGTCGCCGGTGTCCCAGTAGGTGATGCTGATCGCCCGCCCGTCGCCGTTGACGTCGTAGACGACGCTTTGCATCCCGGCGGGTCCGGTGGTCTCGGTGGGCGTGGCAGAGACGGACGGCGGCGGCAGCGGGTATCGCGACCGCGGCGAGGTCCGCGTGGTCGGGGTGGTGGTTTCCGGGCTCGACCCCGGCATGGCGGGCAGCGGCGGCACGGCGGTCTGTGTTTTGACCGCGCCGTTGGCCAGCACCAGCGCAATTACCAGCGCGACGACCAACAGCACCGCAACGCCGGCGGCGATCAGCAGCCACCGTGGCGACTTCGGGCCTTCCGGCGGCGGGGGACCGGCGCCCTCGGGCGGCAGCTCGCCCGGCGGAGGCTGGCCCTGCTGCCAGTACGCCGGCAACTGATCGGTCGGGCTGGTCTCATTCAGGCTCTGCGTCCATTGCGGGCCATATCCACCGCCATAGGTGGGGGCATACGGCGCCTGCCCGGCGTAGGCCGGATCGACGGGCGCGGTATTCGGCGGGCCGGGCGGTTCGGATCCCGGGAGAGGGGGACTGAACCGCTCCGTCGGGCGTGGATCGTTCATGTCCACCTCATGGCATGCAGGGTACCTGGCGCGACGCTACGGGCTCCGCTCACTGGCCAGCAACGCGGCGACCGTCATCGCCCGCATCACCGCACGTGACCGCGCCACCCCCGTCGCTCGGGTGCGCGAACTTTCGCCCGCCTTCATGCTGTGCGGCGTCGAGTTCAACAAGCCGAAGACGGCGTGCGCCGTCAGCCGGGCATCGGCTTCGGCCCGCCCGGGGTTCAGCTCGCGCAGCACACTCACCCACACCTCTACATACTGGCGCTGGGCTTTGCGCACTTGCTTCTCGGCGGCCTCGGGCAGGTGCGCCAGGTCGCGGTCCTGGATGCGGATCAGGTCCGGTTCGCCCAGCGCGAAGTCGAGATGAAAGTCGATGAGGCCGTCCAGCGCCGAGGCGGCGTCTGGGCTGCGGGCCTTCACATCCCGGGCGCCGGCGAGCAGCCGGGCGCTGATCCCCACCAGCAACTCGACGAGCAGCGATTCCTTGTTGGGGAAGTGCCGATAGATGGCCGGGCCGCTGACGCCGGCGGCCGCGCCGATGTCCTCGAGCCGCACCGCGAGGAAACCGCGCTCGGCGAATAGCCGCTCGGCGGCGGCCAGCAGTTGCAGGCGTCGGTCGGATTTCAACTGGCTGCGGCGATTTCGGCCGTCAGCCGTCCCGGCCCGGCCGTTCGGAACGGACGTCGTCATCACCGGCCCCCGTCCCACTCGGTTAATTGCGACTAACATAGCACGAGTTATCGGTTATTAACTCACGTTTCGGAATGGTCGTCGATGTCGGCGACGGTCTAGGTTGGTAACCGACCGAGCCGGAGGAACCGTGGCAGCAACCGGAGCCGGACACCTGCTGTCCTACGAGCGCGGTCCCAGCGAGCCTCCGCTGCTCGAGACGACCATCGGCGCCAACCTCGCTGCCACGGCCGCTCGGCACGCGCACGCCGAAGCACTAGTCGACGTCTCGGCCGATCGACGCTGGAGTTACGCCGAATTCCTGGTGTCCGTGCGCCGTTTGGCGACGGGGCTGGTGCGGGCGGGGATCGGTGTCGGCGATCGGGTCGGCATCTGGGCGCCGAACCGATGGGAGTGGGTGCTCGTCCAGTACGCGACCGCCGAGATCGGCGCGATCCTGGTGACTATCAATCCCGCCTACCGTGCCGGCGAATTGGAGTATGCGCTCAGGCAATCCGAGGTCGCGATGGTGATCGCCGCTCGGAGCTTCAAGACCGGTGACTACGCCGCGATGCTGGCCGAGGTGGCCCCGGGTTGCCCCCTCCTGCGCGACGTGGTGTTGCTGGACAGCGACCGCTGGAACGAGCTCGCCGATACCGACGCCGACCCCGACACGCTGAACGAGATCGCGGCGGGACTAGACCGAAACGATCCGATCAACATCCAATACACTTCCGGCACAACGGGATATCCGAAGGCCGCCACGCTAAGCCATCGCAACATCCTCAACAACGGCTACCTGGTGGGTAAGCTGCTCGAGTACACCGCCGCGGATCGGATCTGCATCCCGGTGCCCCTCTATCACTGCTTCGGCATGGTGATGGGCAATCTGGCGGCCACCAGTCATGGTGCGGCGATGGTGATTCCGGGGCCCGGCTTCGAACCGGCCGCCACCCTGCGGGCGGTGCAAGCGGAACGGTGCACCAGCCTCTACGGCGTGCCGACGATGTTCATCGCCGAGCTGGGCCTGCCGGAATTCGCCGACTACGAGCTGCGCAGCCTGCGCACCGGGATCATGGCGGGCTCGCCCTGCCCGATCGAGGTGATGCGCGAAGTGATCGAACGCATGCACATGCCGGGCATCTCGATCTGCTATGGCATGACCGAAACATCGCCCGTCTCTTGCCAGACCCGCACCGGCGACTCGCTGGAACGGCGCGTCGGCACCGTCGGGCGGGTGGGGCCGCATCTGGAGGTCAAGGTGGTGGACCCGGCCACCGGTGCGACCGTGCCCCGCGGCGTAGCCGGCGAGTTTTGCACCCGGGGCTACTCGGTGATGGCCGGCTATTGGCGCGACCCCGAGCGGACCGCGGAGGTCATCGACGTCGATGGCTGGATGCACACCGGCGATCTGGCCGCCATGGACGCGGACGGATATGTCCGGATCACGGGCCGGATCAAGGACATCGTCGTTCGCGGAGGAGAGAACATCTCGCCGCACGAGATCGAGGAATTCCTGCATACCCATCCCGACATCGTCGACTGCCATGTCATCGGGGTGCCGGATGAAAAGTACGGGGAGGAGCTCATGGCCGTGGTCATGCTGCGCGACGGCGCGGACCTGCTCACCGGCGAGCGCCTGCGGGAATTCTGCACCGGCCGAATCGCCGGGTTCAAGATCCCGCGGCATCTGTGGATCGTCGACCAGTTCCCCATGACGGTCACCGGCAAGGTCCGCAAAATCGAGCTGCGGCAGCGAGCCGTCGAGCACCTCCACGACCAGGCCTGAGCTCCCTGGACGCGACGGTACGGGTAATGGTATTCTCACCCAGTTAATGAAAATTAACTGAAATCGGCTGGCGCGGCGAGGAGGCATTGCGGCAATGGACAAGGTGTTCGCGACCGCTGCCGAGGCAGTGGCGGACATCGCCGACGGGTCGTCGTTGGCGGTGGGGGGATTCGGGGTCTGCGGCATCCCCGAAGCGCTGATCGTTGCGCTGGTCGATAGCGGTGTCACCGATCTTGAGACGGTGTCGAACAATTGCGGCATCGACGGCGCCGGGCTTGGGTTGCTGTTGCAGCACAAGCGGATTCGGCGGACCACCGGGTCCTACGTGGGCGAAAACAAGGAGTTCGCCCGCCAATTCCTCTCCGGTGAGCTCGAAGTGGAACTCAACCCGCAGGGCACGCTCGCGGAGCGGCTACGCGCCGGCGGCATGGGAATTCCGGCGTTCTACACGCCGGCCGGGGTCGGCACGCAAATCGCCGACGGCGGGTTGCCCTGGCGCTACGACGCATCAGGAGAGGTGGCCGTGGTGTCGCCGGCCAAGGAGACCCGCGAGTTCGACGGCGTCACCTACGTTCTCGAGCGCTCGATCCGCACCGACTTTGCCCTGGTGCACGCCTGGAAGGGTGATCGCCACGGCAACCTGGTCTACCGCGAAGCGGCGGCGAACTTCAATGCCGACTGCGCGGCGGCCGGACGGATCACCATCGCCCAGGTCGAACACCTCGTCGAGCCCGGAGAAATCGACCCCGCCACGGTCCATACCCCGGGTGTCTTCGTCCAGCGGGTGGTGCACGTGCCCAATCCCACCAAGCTGATCGAGAAAGAGACGGTGCGGCCATGAGCTGGAGCAGAGACGACATGGCCGCCCGCATCGCCGCGGAGTTCGAAGACGGCCAATACGTCAACCTGGGCATCGGGATGCCCACCTTGATCCCCAACCACATCCCCGAGGGTGTGCACGTGATCCTGCACTCGGAGAACGGGATTCTGGGCGTCGGGCCGTACCCCAAGCGCGAGCAGCTCGACCCCGACCTGATCAACGCCGGCAAGGAAACGGTCACCACGCTTCCCGGGGCGGCGTTCTTCTGTTCCTCAACGTCATTCGGGATCATCCGCGGCGGGCACCTCGATGTCGCGGTGTTGGGCGCCATGCAGGTCTCGGCCACCGGCGACCTGGCCAACTGGACAATCCCGGGAAAGATGATCAAGGGCATGGGCGGGGCGATGGACTTGGTGCACGGCGCCCGCAAGGTGATCGTGATGATGGAGCATGCCGCCAAGGACGGCAGCCCCAAGATCCTCGAGCGCTGCACGCTGCCGCTGACCGGGGTCGCCTGCGTGAATCGCATCGTCACCGAGCTCGCGGTCATCGACATCTGCGACGATGGCCTGCACCTGATCGAGACCGCCCCCGGCGTCTCGGTCGAGGAAGTCATCGCCAAGACCCAACCGCCCCTTACGATTCGAGCGGCCGCACAGTGACCTCCCTGACGGCCGCGCCGTCCTTCGCCGATGAGCACCGCAGGCTGGTCGCGGAGCTGAATTCGAAGCTTGCCGCCGCGGCCCTCGGCGGCAACGAACGCGCGCGGGAGCGTCACGTCAGCCGCGGCAAGCTGCTGCCCCGCGAACGGGTGGACCGACTGCTCGATCCGGGCAGCCCGTTTTTGGAGTTGTCCCCGCTGGCGGCGGGCGGCATGTACGACGACGAGTCGCCCGGCGCCGGGATCATCACCGGGATCGGCCGGGTGTCGGGGCGCGAGTGTGTGATCGTGGCGAACGACGCGACGGTCAAGGGCGGCACCTATTACCCGATGACGGTCAAAAAGCACCTGCGCGCACAGGAAGTCGCGCTGCAGAACCGGTTGCCCTGCATCTACCTCGTCGACTCCGGCGGGGCCTTCCTGCCGCGGCAGGACGAAGTGTTTCCCGACCGGGAGCATTTCGGGAGGATCTTCTACAACCAGGCGACCATGAGCGCCAAGGAAATTCCGCAGGTCGCGGCGGTCCTCGGCTCGTGCACGGCCGGCGGCGCCTACGTGCCGGCGATGAGCGACGAGGCCGTCATCGTCCGCGAGCAGGGCACGATCTTCCTCGGCGGCCCACCCCTGGTCAAGGCGGCCACCGGCGAGATCGTCTCGGCCGAAGAGCTCGGCGGCGGCGACCTGCATTCGCGGGTGTCTGGTGTCACCGACCACCTCGCGGACGACGACGAGCACGCGCTGCGGATCGTCCGCGCGATCGCGGCCACCTTCGCGCCGCGCGAGCCCAGCCAATGGGAGGCGCGGCCCTCCATCGAGCCCACACATGCCCAGTCCGAGCTCTACGACGTCGTACCGCCGGATCCGCGGGTGCCCTACGACGTACACGAGGTCATCGTGCGGTTGGTCGACGGCAGCGAATTCAGCGAATTCAAGGCCAACTACGGCAAGACCCTAGTGACCGCGTTCGCGCGCATCCACGGCCATCCCGTCGGCATCATCGCCAACAACGGCGTGCTGTTCAGCGAATCCGCTTTGAAGGGCGCGCATTTCATCGAGCTGTGCGACAAGCGCAAGATCCCGCTGCTGTTCCTGCAGAACATCGCCGGGTTCATGGTCGGCCGCGACTACGAGGCCGGGGGCATCGCGAAGCACGGCGCCAAAATGGTCACCGCCGTGGCATGCGCGCGGGTGCCCAAGCTGACCGTCGTGATCGGCGGATCCTATGGCGCGGGCAACTATTCGATGTGCGGGCGCGCGTATTCACCGCGCTTCCTGTGGATGTGGCCCAACGCGCGGATCTCGGTAATGGGCGGCGAGCAGGCCGCGTCCGTATTGGCCACCGTGCGCGGCGAGCAACTCGCCGCGTCGGGCAAACCGTGGTCACCCGGCGACGAGGAGGCGTTCAAGGCGCCGATCCGCGAGCAGTACGAGGACCAGGGCAACCCGTACTACTCCACCGCTCGCCTCTGGGACGACGGGATCATCGATCCGGCCGACACCAGAACATTTGTCGGGCTTGCCCTTTCGGTGTGCGCGCACGCGCCGCTGGAACCGGTCTCCTACGGCGTCTTTCGGATGTGACGATGTTCGAGACCGTGTTAGTGGCCAACCGCGGCGAGATCGCCGTGCGCGTGATCCGGACCTTGCGCCGGCTGGGTATCCGGTCGGTCGCCGTCTACAGCGATCCCGACGCCGCCGCACGGCACGTGCTGGAGGCCGACGAGGCGGCGCGGCTGGGGCCCGCGGCGGCGCGCGAGAGCTACCTCGACATCTCCCGCGTGTTAGACGCGGCGGCGCGCACCGGATCGCAGGCGATCCACCCGGGCTACGGGTTCCTTTCCGAGAACGCCGATTTCGCGGCCGCGTGCGAACGCGCCGGGGTGGTGTTCCTGGGCCCGCCGGCGCGGGCGATCCAGGTGATGGGCGACAAGATCACCGCGAAGAACGCGGTCGCCGCCTTCGACGTGCCCGTGGTGCCCGGGGTGGCCCGGCCGGGCCTGGCCGACGACGAGCTCGTCGCGGCGGCCGACGAGGTCGGCTATCCGGTCTTGATCAAACCGTCGGCCGGCGGGGGCGGCAAGGGCATGCGATTGGTCGACGACCCGGCCCGGCTGCGCGAGGCGCTGCTAAGCGCGCGCCGGGAGGCGGCCTCCTCGTTCGGCGACGACACGTTGTTCCTGGAACGATTCGTGTTGCGGCCCAGGCACATCGAGGTGCAGGTCCTCGCCGATGCGCACGGCAACGTGATCCACCTCGGCGAGCGCGAGTGCAGCCTGCAGCGGCGCCACCAGAAGGTCATCGAGGAAGCGCCCTCGCCGCTGCTCGATCCCGAGACCCGGGCGCGGATCGGCGCGGCGGCCTGCAACACTGCGCGCAGCGTGGATTACGTCGGCGCGGGCACGGTGGAGTTCATTGTGTCCGCCGACCGGCCGGACGAATTCTTCTTCATGGAGATGAATACCCGTCTGCAGGTTGAACATCCGGTCACCGAGGAGGTCGCCGGGCTGGATTTGGTCGAGTGGCAGTTGCGGGTGGCGGCCGGCGAGAAGCTGGCGTTCGCGCAGGACGACATCGAGCTGCGCGGGCACGCGATCGAGGCCCGGGTGTACGCGGAAGACCCGGCGCGCGGATTCCTGCCCACCGGCGGGCGGGTGTTGCAGGTCTTCGAGCCCGCGGGCACGGGGGTGAGGGTGGACTCGTCGTTGTTGGCCGGGACGGTCGTGGGCAGCGACTACGACCCGATGCTGAGCAAGGTCATCGCCTTCGGCGCCGACCGCGACGAGGCCCTGGCGCGACTCGACCGGGCGCTCGCGCAGACCGCCGTCCTGGGTGTGCAAACCAACGTCGAGTTCCTGCGTTTTCTGCTTGCCGACGAGCGGGTGCGCGCCGGTGACCTGGACACCGCGCTGCTGGACGAGCGGCTGGCCGACTTCGCGCCGCTGCCCGCCCCCGACGACGTGCTCGCCGCGGGCGGCCTGTTCCGGCAGTGGGGGTTGGCCCGTCGCGCCAACGGCGACCTGTGGGCGGCGCCGACGGGATGGCGCGTCGGCGGCAATGCCGCGCCGGTGCGCACCGCGATGCGCACCCCGCTGCGCACCGAGACGGTGTCGGTTTGGGGGCCGCCCGAGGCCGCGGCGGTCCAGGTCGGTGACGGTGAGAAGTCTTCCGCGAGTGTGCAAGTCGAGCGATCGCTGCTGAGCGTCACGCTGGATGGCCTGCGCCGCGATTACCGGTGGGCCGAGGCCGACCGGAACCTGTGGATCGCCGACGAGCGCGGAACCTGGCACCTGCGGGAGGCCGAGGAGCAAAAGATCCATCGTGCGGCCGGCGCGCTGCAGGCGGAGATTGTCAGCCCGATGCCGGGCAATGTGATCGCCGTCCAGGTGGATTCCGGTGCCGAGGTCTCTGAAGGCGACGTCGTCGTGGTCGTCGAGGCGATGAAGATGGAACATTCACTGAGCGCGCCGGTTTCGGGACGAGCCGAGGTGCTGGTTTCGGTGGGCGACCAGGTGTCAGTGGACCAGATTTTGGCCCGGCTGATTCCGGACGAAGAGAGTAAGGACGAGGCATGACCACAATCACCGCGGGGACTTTGCCCAAGGAATACGAGGATCTCCGCGACACCGTTGCCGACTTCGCGCGCACCGTCGTTGCGCCGGTGTCGGCCAAACACGATGAGGAGCACAGCTTCCCGTACGAGGTTGTTGCGAAGATGGGCGAAATGGGGTTGTTCGGGCTGCCGTTCCCGGAGGAATACGGCGGCATGGGCGGCGACTACTTCGCCCTGGCACTGGCCCTCGAGGAGCTCGGCAAGGTCGACCAATCCGTGGCGATCACGCTGGAAGCCGGGGTAGGTCTCGGCGCGATGCCGATCTACCGATTCGGCACCGAGGAGCAGAAGCAAACGTGGCTGCCCGACCTGACCGCCGGGCGGGCGCTAGCCGCTTTCGGGCTCACCGAGCCGGGTGCGGGGAGCGACGCCGGCGGCACGCGCACGACAGCCCGGCTCGAGAACGGGGAGTGGGTGATCAACGGCAGCAAGCAATTCATCACCAACTCGGGCACCGACATCACGTCACTGGTCACCGTCACCGCGGTCACCGGAACCATCGCCGAGAACAAAAAAGAAATCTCGACGATCATCGTGCCCAACGGCACACCGGGATTCACCGTCGAGCCGGTCTACAACAAGGTCGGCTGGAACGCGTCGGACACCCATGGGCTGACGTTCGCCGACGCGCGCGTCCCGGAGGAGAACCTGCTGGGCGCCCGCGGGACCGGCTACGCCAACTTCCTGTCCATCCTGGACGAGGGGCGGATCGCGATCGCCGCTCTGGCCACCGGGGCCGCGCAGGGCTGCGTGGACGAGAGCGTCAAGTACGCCAAGGAACGCCAGTCGTTCGGCCAACCGATCGGCTCCTACCAGGCGATCAGCTTCAAGATCGCGCGGATGGAAGCCCGAGCACATGTTGCGCGCACGGCATACTACGAGGCGGCCGCAAAGATGTTGGCGGGCAAGCCCTTCAAGAAGGAGGCTGCGATCGCGAAGATGATCTCCTCGGAGGCGGCCATGGACAACGCGCGCGACGCCACCCAGATTCACGGCGGCTACGGCTTCATGAACGAGTATCCGGTGGCGCGTCACTACCGCGACAGCAAGGTGCTCGAAATCGGGGAGGGCACTACCGAGGTGCAGCTGATGCTCATCGCGCGATCGCTGGGGCTTTCATGACTGACAAGTCAATCGTCCAGCGGGGCTTGTGGTTCGAGGAATTCGAGATCGGCACGACATACCTGCATCGGCCCGGCCGCACCGTCACCGAGGCCGACAACGTGCTGTTCACCACGCTGACCATGAACACCCAATCCCTGCATCTCGATGCGGCCTGGGCGGCCGAGCAGCCCGGCTTTCGCGGTGAGCGGCTGGTGAACTCGATGTTCACCCTCTCGACGCTGGTCGGGCTGTCGGTCGCGCAGCTGACGCTGGGCACCATCGTGGCCAACCTCGGCTTCTCCGAGGTGTCGTTCCCCAAGCCCGTCTTCCACGGCGACACCCTCTACGCCGAGACCGTGTGCACCGGCAAGCGCGAATCGAAGAGCCGGCCCCGCGAAGGCATCGTCACCCTCGAGCACACCGGGCGTAACCAGGACGGCGACGTCGTCGCGCGCGCGGTGCGCACCACGCTCGTGCAGAAACGGCCGGCCGAGGAGACCCAATGAACCTGCGCGCCACCGGCCCGGCGTGGCTGTTCTGCCCGGCCGACCGGCCCGAGCGTTTCGCCAAAGCTGCGGCCGCCGCGGACGTGGTGATCCTCGACCTCGAGGACGGCGTCGCCGAGGGCGACAAGCCCGCGGCCCGCAAGGCCCTGCGCGAGACCCCGCTGGACCCCGAGCGCACCGTGGTGCGCATCAACGCCGCGGGCACCGACGAGCAGGCCCGCGATCTCGATGCCCTGGCCGAGACCGCTTACACGGCCGTGATGCTGTCCAAGACCGAATCGGCCGCACAGGTGACCGCGCTCGCGCCGCGCGAGGTCGTCGCACTGGTGGAAACCCCGCGAGGCGCGGTGTTCGCCGCCGAAATTGCCGCGGCCGAGGGCACCGTGGCGATGATGTGGGGGGCCGAGGACCTCGTTGCCACGCTGGGCGGCAGCTCCAGCCGTCGGCCCGACGGCACCTATCGGGACGTCGCCCGCCACGTTCGGTCCACAATCCTGCTCGCGGCGTCCGCGTTCGGCCGGATCGCGCTCGACGCCGTGCATTTGGACATCGGCGACATCGAAGGCCTGCGGGCCGAGGCGGACGATGCCGTCGCGGTGGGCTTCGGCGGGACCGTCTGCATCCATCCGACCCAGATCCCGGTGGTGCGCGAGGCCTATCGCCCCAGCGAGGAGAAGCTGGACTGGGCGCGAAGGGTTTTGGCGGCGGCGCGGACCGAGCGGGGGGTGTTCGCGTTCGAAGGCCAGATGGTCGACTCGCCGGTACTCAAGCACGCGGAAATGATGCTGAGGCGGGCCGGCGAGCCCGCCTGAACCGGGCGCGACACGTTCGCTGCGAATCCGCGATCAACCAGGTCTCTTCGCGTTTGAGCGCATAATGGAAAGTGCGCCAGTGTCGCGGCGAGCGGAGCCTTTCGTGCAGCTGGTTTGCTGACCTGACCCGTCACGCGGCCCTGAGCAAGGGAGGCGTTATGGCGGATATGTCTCGGATGCCGATGACCGTCGACCTCGAGCCGGTGCAGCTGATCGCCGCGGACGGCACGCCGACCGCCGAACGCCGCTACAGCCGCGACCTTCCCGCCGAGACGCTGTGCTGGCTCTACGAGACGGTGGTCGTCACCCGGGAGCTGGACACCGAATTCGTCAACCTGAAGCGCCAAGGCCAGTTGGCGTTGTTCGCATCGTGCCGTGGCCAGGAAGCCGCCCAGGTCGGCGCGGCGGCCTGCCTGCGCAAAACCGACTGGCTGTTTCCCCAGTATCGCGAGTTGGGCGCGTTCTTGGCGCGCGGCATCCCGCC